>NZ_LBFC01000007.1 GCF_001990485.1 Thermosipho affectus
ACCTCCTCAACCTCGCGTCTTCTAATTTACCATACTTATCTTTTTCTGTCAACCCTTGCCTTTTGTTAAATTTTATTTAAGAAAAAAACAATGGCTTCGGAAACCCGAAGCCATTAGATTTTTATTCTCCGTATTCTTCGGCTAAATACTTATTAATTTGATCATCTGCCGTTTTTATTGCCGTTTCCATATCAACTTTTCCATTTACAAAATCAGAAAACATGTTTCCAACTACACTCCTTATTTCATACCATACACCTATTTGTGGATCAAATACTGCATTATCAATTTGAGTTAAAGGAATTTCAGCAAGTGGATCAGATTTTACATTTTCTTTCCATATATTTGTTTCAAGTGCACTCTTTCTTACTGGGATATACCCCGTATTTACTGACCAGAATGCTGTAACATCTGGAGATATAAGATATTTCATAAATTCCCATGCAGCTTTCTTTTGCTCTTCGGTTGCATTTGAAAACATAATAACATCGGTTCCCGCAAATGGTACATTTCTCGTTTTCCAAACAGGAACTGGTGCCCAACTCCAATTAAATTTTCCTTTAACCGAACTTTCAACATATTTTCTACCTGCAATTGTTCCAATATACATAACAACTTTTTGTTGACCAAATGGATCATTCATATACCCACCTTGATAATATGCAATTCCTTCATCAATTAATTTTTTTACAAATTTCAAAACATCCCTTGTTTCTGGACTATCAATATTTGAAACCCATTTTCCATCAACAAACTTCAAGATTGATCCGCCTCTCAAAGACAAAAGAATTTGGAACAAATCGGCAGTAGTTCTAAATCCAAAACCGTATTGATCAGGTTTCCCATCACCATCTACATCTTCTGTTAAAACCTTAGCTGCATAATATAATTCGTTGATAGACTTTGGAATATCTACACCATAAAGGGTTAAAAGATCAGCATTGTAATACAACATATACAAACTCTTGTTAAATGGAATTGCATAAACATCATTACCCCACATACAATTCTTTCTCAAAGGTTCATAAATATCTTCCCATTCCTCTTTAGTTAAACCTATTTCTGTATCCGAAAGAAAACCATTTAATTTTTGGACAACACCACTTTGAATAAGCTTTGCAGTCCAGTTGGAATACGCTTGTGAAATCGTAGGAAGTTCTCCTGCCTGAGCGCCAGCAAGCAATTTTTGGCTTAATGCACCATAATTTCCAACATATACAGCTTCAACCTCTATATCTGTATGAGAATCATTAAAAGATTTCACAATCTGTTCCAATGTTTTTCCGTGATTTCCACCCATAGCATGCCAGAACACAACTTTAGTTTTTGCAAATGACACCAAAACTAAAAGTGACAACAAAACTACCAAAAACTTTTTCATGTTACCCCTCCTTCTTATACGTTATTTGGCTTTATATATTATACCACATTGCGTACTATTTTTATATTAAAATAAAATTTACAAAACTTTATGTAAAAACATTAAAATCATATAAAGATATTAAAATCCATTTATCTTATTTTATCTTAGACAACACCATATTCTGGTATAATTAATAAAAGGAGGAATTTTATGGAAAAAATAATAGCCAGAGGATTAAATTTAGAAGAATGGAAAGTAAAAAATGCAATAAGTCTTCTAAAAGAAAACACAATACACTTTGTAGCTAGATATAGGAAAGATCAAACAGGTGGTTTGAACGAAATAACATTAAGAGAAATTGAAAAGAAGTACAAATATCTTGAAAAGGTAGAAAAACTAAAGAAAAAAATACTCAAAACTTTGGAAAAAGAAAGAAAACTTACAACTTCGTTAAGAAAAAAAATACAAAATTCATACAATTTAACAGAGCTTGAGGATATCTACCTTCCATACAAAAAAAGAAAAAAAACTAAGGCAGATATTGCAATAGAGAACGGTCTACTCCCACTTGCAGAAAAAGCATGTAAAAACCAAAAAATAGATATAAAAACACACTATACATCTCTTTTTAATACGAAAGAAAAAATAATAGATGGAATAACGGACATATTGGCCCAAAAATTTGCACATAACGATATAATAAGAAAAAAGTTAGAGTTAATTTTACTTGAACATGGACACATAAAATGCCAAAAAAAGATAAAAGAAAAAACAAAATACGATACATACGACAAATTTGAAAGGAAAATCAAACATCTCAAAGAACATAATATACTATCTATTAATCGAGGGGAAAAAGAAGGTGTTTTACAGGTAAAACTGTATATTAACAAAAAACACCAAGAATACTTATACAGTCTAACCAAATGGGAGCAAAATAAAATAATACGAAAGGGTCTTGAAAAGGGATGGAAATTGTTATTTCCTTCAATTGAAAAAAGGGTAAGAAACACATTAACAAAAAAAGCAGAAGACAGGGCTATAAAGGTATTCGCAGAGAATCTAAAACAACTATTACTAACAAAACCACTAAGAAACAAAAGGCTCATTGCGATTGATCCAGGTAATAAAACAGGATGTAAAATTGCAATTCTCGACGAATTTGGTAACCTATTAGACTATGCTATTATATTTCCCACATCTCCTCACCTTGATTTTGAAAATTCAGAAAAGAAGGTTTTAGAATTTATAGAAAAATATCACCTTGATTTAGTAGTTATAGGAAATGGAACTGCCTCAAGAGAAGTCCAAAAATTCATAGTATCTCTTATAAAAAAACATAAATTAGATATTAAATACACTTTTTCAAATGAAGCAGGTGCATCGGTATATTCCACTTCAGATATAGCAATTGAAGAATTTCCAGACTTAGATCCAACCATAAGAAGTGCAGTTAGTATTGGAAGAAGAATCCAAGATCCTATGGCAGAACTCGTAAAAATAAATCCAAAGTCACTAGGTATAGGACAATATCAACACGATGTTAATCAAAAAAAACTAGATGAAGAACTCAAAAATGTAGTTAGTGATGTGGTAAATTTAGTTGGAGTAGATTTAAACAGTGCTTCTTCAAAACTTTTAGAATATGTCTCTGGAATAACCCCTTCTATTGCAAAAAAAATAATAAAATACAGAGAAAAGATCGGAAAATTCACCGAAAGAAAACAACTACTTGAAATAGACGGACTTGGAAAAAAAACATACACACAATGTGCTGGATTTCTTAGAATAAAAGATGGAAAAAATCCTTTAGAGGCAACCGGCATTCACCCTGAACATTACAATATAGCCGAAGAAATATTAAAAAATCAAAACATTAAAGAAATTTCTGAAAAATACAACATTGGAAATCTAACTTTAGATTACATATTAAATGAGCTTAAAAATATGGGAAAAGATTTAAGAAATAGCTCACATGAAGCTATATTCTACGATAATATAATAACATTTGAAATGCTAAAAGTTGGAACAATTCTAAAGGGAAAAGTAACAAATATAACAGACTTTGGTGTTTTTTTAGATATTGGATTAAAAGAAAGTGGCTTTATCTATAAAAAACTTCTCAATAGAGAAATGAAAATAAATGATATAATAAAAGTAGAAGTAATTGAACTCGACAAAGAACTAAGACACATAAAGCTAAAACCTGTATGATATAATTTTTCTATGGAGGTGAAAGAATGGAACTTAAAGTTTTGACTTTTATCCTTGGTGATGAAGAATTTGCAATTGATATCATGAAAGTCGACAGAGTAAAAGAATACGAAAAAACAACTAAACTTCCAAATTCATTAGACTTTGTTGAAGGTATAATAAACCTCATGGGAGAAGTAATACCGATAATAAACCTCAGAAAAAAGTTTATGTTACCGGACTTTCAAGACAAAGAAAAATCAAAGATCATAGTAATTAGATTTGAAAATGAAAAGAAAATGGGCTTCTTAGTCGATGATGTTAAAGAAGTAATAACTTTAACAGGCGAACAAATTGATCAAACTCCAGAATATAGTGGTCAATCATCAGAATTTCTATTGGGTGTAGCAAAACTCGAAAACAGGATGATACTAATACTAGATGTAGAAAAGGTATTAAAAAAAGAGGAAAAATTAGAAATTTCCTCCATGGTTAAGTAACGTATAAAGACGGGGGATTAACCCTTATCTTTACCTTTGTGGGATATTTTGAAATTACTTCGTTTAAAATACGATTTGTTTTACCTACATCATGCGTTTTTACTATAAAATGATACAAAAAGTTATTTCTTATTTTTGGAATAAAAAATTCGGTAGGTCCAAGTATTTTCAGATTAAAATTTTCAAGTTCAAGTACAAGTTTTTTTGCACTTTTTAGACCAAGCTCCTTATTATTAGAATAAATAATAACCTGAATAATATTTACAAAGGGGGGATATTCTAGATCCTTCCTTTGTTTTAATTCGTATTCATAATAACCTTCCACATCTTGTCTTAATGCATATTCTATGGCAAAACTATCTCTTTCATAAGTTTGTATCAAAGCTTTCCCTTTTTCCTTTCTTCCAGCTCTTCCTATTACTTGAACTAATAATCTAAAAAGATTTAAAGAAGAATTGTAATCTGGGATATTCCTCATTGCATCTACATCAATAACACCAATTAAGCTCACGGTGGGCACATCTAATCCCTTTGTAATCATCTTTGTTCCAATTAAAATATCAATTTCTCCTTCGTATAATTTTTTCAACACCTTTTGAAATTTTTGGTAATTTTTTACCACTTCCGTATCAACTCTTACTATATTTCTGCCTGGAAAAACTTTTTGCAATTCTCCTTCCAATCTTTCAGTTCCCATTCCTTTTTCGTAAAAAAGAGCAGAACCACAAATTGGGCAAGAAATTTCAGGAACACTTTCAAATCCACATATATGACACTTCAATTTTTTTTCAGATTTATGGTAAGTTAATGCCACATCACAATTTGGACACTTTAATACATTTCCACAATTTTGACACATAATTAAAGAATATCCCTTTCTTCTAACAAAAAACATAACACTTTTTCCATTTTCCAGTTCTCTCTTAACATTTTTCAAAATACTCTTTGAAACATATGGTATAACTTTTTCTTCTTCTTTCATATCAACAACTTCAACCTTCGGAAGTACCGTCCCGTACCTCTCCTTTAACGTACAAAGTTTCATATCATTCCTTGTAGCCTTCATGTAGTGTTCCAATCTAGGGGTAGCAGAACCAAAGATTACAAGTCCTGGAAATTTTTCTACAAGGTAAATCAAGTCATAAACAACTTCTCCGTCTTGATAATAGCTATCATCGTGCTCTTCGTCAACAATTATCAAATCTTTATCAAATGGTATAAAGAACGCACTCCTTGTTCCTACAAGTATATCGATCTTCCCCGTTACTGCTCTCATCCATAACTCTATCTTTTGACTCTTTGTAAGATAACTATGAAATATCCCTACCTTTTTCCCAGAAAGTCTTGATTTTATCCTATTTACCGTCTGTTCTATCAATGAAACTTCTGGAACAAGATATAACGTCTTTAAATTGCTTTTTTTAATTACAGAAAGATAAACTTCTGTTTTCCCACTACCTGTTACACCATATAACAATACCTTTAATTTATTTTTCTTTAATATATCTTCAACAATTTTTTTTTGACTTTCGCTTAAATCTATATCTTCAAAATCCTTTGGAAATTCCTCACTTAATCTCAACAATCCCTTTCTTTCAAGCTGTAATAAGACATCCTTATTTATATCCAAAAACTCCCTAAGTTCTGAATAAGTGGTGTAATTGTTCACAAGAAGATAATCTATAACTTTTTTTTGCTTTTTGGTAAGTTTCTTTTCAAAAATTTCAGAAGGTGAAGCATTTAAGAAGACATATAACTCTTTTCTTGGCCTTGGAAACTTATACTGAAAATCCTTTTCTATGTAAATTACTCCATTCATTAAAAATTCCTTTAATTTTTTTTCTCCAAACCTTTCAATAAATTCTCTAACTGCCATTCCATTAAAGTCATAAAGTGGGTTATTAGAAAACACTTTTTCAACAAAATAATTTTCTATCCCCTTTGGAAAGGAAAGATCAAACAATCTACCAATTGGTGTATTAAAAAAATTAGAAGCCTCATTCAAAGCTTCAACAAACCACCCTTCTAAAAAACTCCTACCATCTACCTTTCCTATTACTTCACCTTCAACCTTTCCAGGATTTTCTTTTAAAACATAACCTATCTCTTTTTTTCCCCTAAACTTTAAGAAAATCCTTTCGCCAGTTTCCAATTTAAAATCAGAGTTTACAAAGAAAGTCCTTTTAAAACTTGAGTTTGAAATTGCAACTTCATATACCATATAATCACCTCATTAGAATTGTATCATATTACAAAACTTGACTTATAGTTAATGATATTGGATAATATAAAGGGTAAAAAAATAAAATAGGAGGTGATAAAATGCCATTGTACAGATACGTTTGTAAAAAATGCGGAAACGAAAAAGTTGAATTGCACTCATTTAAAGAACAACTGAATCTCGAATGCGAAATATGCGGTTCACAAATGGAAAAGGCAATAGGAAGAGTTGGTATAGTCTTTAAAGGTAGTGGATTCTATATAACAGATAGCAAAAAAAGTACTTCTTCAAATAATTCTAGTTCAAATGATTCTAAATAAAATTAATGCCCCCTTACGGGGGCCAATTATAATCCTACTTTAATTATAAATTAAAGAGGTTTAACATTTGCTGCTTGAGGACCTTTTTGACCATCTTGAACTTCAAATTCCACTTCTTGTCCTTCTTTTAATGTTTTGAATCCATCTGTTTGAATAGCACTCCAGTGAACAAAAATGTCTTCTCCGTCCTCCTTGGTAATAAATCCATAACCTTTTTTTGCATCAAACCACTTTACTGTACCTTTCATAAAAAAACGCCTCCTCGTAAATCTTTTTACAATCCCCGCCTCTCGGGGTTGATTAAAGTATACACCTATAATTATTTTTTGTCAACTGTTTTTGAGCCTATTTCAAAAATAAAAAGAAAACACTCAAACTTAATCGAAAATTTCACAACTATATTCTGCCACAACTTCCTTGAAATTCTACTTTCAAGGGTAGACCTAGGTGGTTTTAAAAGAACTGTTTACTCTTTTATTTAGAGAGATATTAGAAAAACGTTATACTTTGAGAAAATTCCATATCTTAGAGCTTTTCATCTTCAATGAACTTCAAGAAAATATATAAAATGTTATTGTAGACAGTATACGATGTTTTATCCGGAATAAAATCAATAAAAAATCCATGAAGATGTAGTTTTTAACCTTTTTTATGATTAACTTTTAAAACAACAGTAATTTCGCCTCTTACTCCTTCTGAGAACCTTTCTAAAGCTCTTTTCACTGTGCCTTTAAAATATTCTTGATGAACCTTTGTAAGTTCCCTTGCCACAAAGATCTCTACATTTCCTAAAATATCATACACATCGTTTAACGTCTTTACCAATCTTTCTGGACTTTCAAAAAAAATATATACATCTGACATATCATTTTCTTTTATTTTTCTTAAAATCCTTCTTCTTTTCTTATCTCTAGGCATAAATCCCAGAAAAACAAACCTATTCCCATAAAAACCACTTGCAGCAATAGCAGTTAGCACGGAACTTACTCCAGGTATTACATCCCATTCAATATTATTTTCCACACATAAATTAACCAGTTCAGTTCCTGGATCAGCAATTACCGGCATACCCGCATCTGAAAGATAAGCTATATTTTTCCCATCTTTCAACATCGATAAAATTTTATCTATCTTTTTTGGTGATGAATGTTCATTGTATGAATCCACAGGTTTCTTTATTGAATAAAAATTTAAGAGCTTCAATGCTCTTCTTGTATCTTCTGCAAAAATATAATCTACCTCTTTTAAAATTCTAAGTGCCCTTAAAGTTATATCTTCTAAATTTCCTATTGGCGTTCCAATTATATACAACAAAACTTTTTTCTCTCCCTCTCTGCAGATTTCAAAATTTTATCTACATCTTGAAACTTTATCAATCCAAATTTTTCATCAAATTTTTCATACAATAACTCTTTCAATCTGTTAATTTCAATGTTTTTAGATTGGTCAATTCCATATTGAACTATTTTTTGATTTGTATTTTTAAAACATCTATCAACGTTATCTATAGTCTTTAAAACAATAGAACCATGCTGCAAAACAAATGATCTAGTTCTCATTTGCGCACTTCCCACTACTTTTTTGTTATCCAAAACAATTTCATACCAAGATGGTGCATCAAAGCACACATTGGTGTTTCCGCGAATCCCTCGAGATACTAACCTTACAGGCACATCTAATTTATTTAAAACATCTACAATTAATTGCGAAATTGCTTTATAAAGACTTATGATGGACAATCTATACAGCTCATGTCCATTTGGAATAACAATACTATATGTCAATTCATATTTGTGCAATACCGCTCTACCACCCGTAGGTCTTCTTACACACTTTATATTATTTTCCCTCAAAAAATCAAAATCTACATCTTCAACACTTTGATTTTTACCTAATGAAAGTGTTGGTTCTTTCCAAGTATATAGTCTAAAAAATGGAGCATTGGATTTCCCCAAAACATAATCAACTGCCATATTCAAATCTCCCGAAAGCTTCCACGTTTCAATGTAATACATTTATATCCTCCTAAATGCATCTAACACACTCTCAGCAATAGCTGTGTATTTATCAACTTTTAATTCTGCAGCCCCTATAATACTTTCCTCATATGAATTGTATTCTTTTGAAAGGTGCGTGATTATAAATTGTTTTCCCGCAATTGTTGCTTCAATAGAATCATCCACTGAAATTGCAAAGTTATGAATATTTTCAAGCGCATTTAAAACGGCATTTCCAATAATTATTGGAATATTCTTGCGCGTTTTCGGGCCAGCAAATTCCCCTATAAAAACCTCCTGGCCATGTGTTATTTCTACCTTTACACTTAATGTTCGTTCTTTTTCCTGGACATTTATATCTGTCAATCTATAAGGAATGATCTTTGAGGATTCCATGCCTAAATTTAACTGAGCAATACTAACCACTTTTCTATCAATCTTCAAACCTAAACTCGCAAATAAAACGGTTTCGATATCCCTTACAAGTTGTTTGGGGCTTTTCTCATCATCTGCGACAACATGTATCTCTACAACTTGATCATTTTCAATGACAACTTTTGCAGCCTCAACCCCAGGAATCTTTGAAAGAACATTTTCAACACTTTCAACTTTTAACATACTATCCCCCCAAATCCTTTACAAAACCTCTAAACTTTTCAAAATCATCCACAAAACTTTCCACATATCTCCATTTTTCTTTCAAATCTTCCAAATCTACTTTAAACATTCCAATAACTTTGTCTTTCATATCAGAAATAGGAAAATATTTACCAGGCTGAAATTTATACTTATTTCTTAAAAATGAAAAAAATTCTGCGTATAAATTTTTATGTTCTCCTTCTCCAATACCTACAAAATAAACCCCATCATCTGTTAAAAAAGTCTTTAAAAAATAGTAATTCTTCCCGTTTAAAGCTAAAAGCTCATCATATGTCTTATCATCCACCTTTTTGGAAAAATTAAGCCAACTTTTTCCAGAAACCTCTTCTGAAAACAATTCCTTTGAAATTAGAGACTTTTCACCACCAAGTGCTAAAAAATGCGTCATTATTGGGAATTTTAAAATTCCCGCAGTCATAAATGGAATTTTTCTTGTTGAAAAACTATTTATATATAAATTTTCAAAATCTTCATTAAAATATTCCATTTTATAAAGTGATGGTGTTCTTAAAAACGGATTACTAAGTGAAACTCCAAAAAAGAACTTACCATCTGGATTATAACCAGCATTTAAAAAAAAGATACCATTAGATCCCACTGTAACAAGTATTAGATGTTTATGAAAAACATCTAGTACATCTTCAAACTTATACAAAAAATCCATCAACACATTCTTATCTTTTTCGAGTAAACTAAATACTTCGTTCATTAAAGGTCTCAACTTTTCAGGACCAAAATATACCATTTTTAGCGTCTCCTAGTCATAAAATATTCAATGCTTCTATTCCATGTTTTTTCTTCCTCATCCGTAAAATAACAAGCGGGTAACTCTCCACGTTCCCTATGATATGCTATACACTCACAACATTTACCTTTTTTAGGACATCCAGGATAACTACAATTACACTTTTCTAAGTTTTTTTCAAAATTTCCACAGTACATCATAAATCCCCCTTTATTTCCACTACCTCATTGTTTTCATCCATTATTAAAACTTTTGGACCTTTATATTCTCCATCAGAATACACACCAAAAGCCATAATAATTACCCTGTCACCTTCTTCTACTAACCTCGCAGCAGCACCGTTTATCACTATTTTTTTACTTCCTCGTTCTTCAGGGATTGTATAAGTAACAAAGCGCTGGCCGTTGTTCACATCCGCTACCAAGACCAATTCATATGGTTTAATATTGGACTTTTCCAAAAGTTCTATATCTATACCTATACTCCCCATATAATTGATACTTTTATCCGTCACACGTGCCATATGTATCTTTGATTTTAACAAAAATTCCTGCATTTTACTCCTCCTCATCTTTTAAAGGTAATTCAAAAATAAATGCATTTCCATTTTCATCAGGTTCAACCCATATTTTTCCATCATGTTCATCTTCTATAATTTTTTTACATATTGGCAAACCCAATCCCGTTCCATGTACTTTTGTTGTAAAAAATGGAATAAATAACTTTTCCAAGATATCCCTGGGAATTGGAGTACCTTGATTCCAAACCTTAATCTTTACAGTGTTTAAACATTTCTTTACTTCAATTGATATTTTACCACCATATGGTGTTTCATCAATAGCATTTTGAATTAAATTTATCAAAACTTGTTTTAATCTCTGTTTATCCGCATACACTTCAACATTTTCATCGGCTTTGAATTCAAAAAGTATATTTTTATCTTTTATTTTATCCTCTAGTAAAATATAAACTTCGGATATTAATTCATTTAAATTAAAGAGGACAAATTCTGTTATCCTCCTATCTCTACTAAATTCCAAAATTTCACTCACAATTCCCTCTAATCTAACAATTTCATCTGATATTATTTTTATGTATTTTCTCCTTTTATTTTCATCATCTATATACTTTTCAAGTCTTTTTATAAACCCACCTAAAACAGATATGGGATTTCTAAGTTCGTGAACCACTCTCGCAGCCATTTCACCAAGTACAGCTAATTTTTCCTGTTTTTTTCTCTCTTTTTCCAAAATTACCCTTTCTGTTACATCCTCAAAAGTAACTATTATACCCTTTATTAAAATCCTTTCTGCATCCCAAAGTGGAGAAATAGAAACATCAAAGTATTTTTCCTGTCCCATTACGGGTATTAGGTAATTTGAAAGTTTTATCTCTTCCTTCATCTTTAAAACTTCAAAGGCCATGCTTTCTATATCCTCAAATTCAGATCCTAAATCTGCTAACCTTTTTTCTATCATCTGTTCCTTATTTCTACCAAAATAATACTCTGCGCGCGAATTCCACTCGCTTATATTCCCATTCTTCGAGATTACAATAACTGCTGCTGATAAATTTTGTAAAATGAGCTCTGAAAACTCTTTTAAAAATTCCACTAAATTCTTTTGCTTTTCCAAATTAATAGTCTTATCCTTTAATTCTTTATAATTCAACGAATTTTCAATGGCAAGTCCTGCACTATCCGATATTAATCTTAAAATTTCCACATCTACATTCGAAATTTTATGCTTTGAATACTTATTATCCAATATTACAACACCTATTGTGTCATTCTTTCCAATCAAAGGTACTATTACAAATTCATCGGTATCCAATAAAGGAACAAGATAGTCTAGTTCTTCCACTAAAACCTTTTTATTCACATGTACTATTTTTCTCCTTAAAACAGCTCTTTCCAAAAATTTACTAGATCTATATGGAAAAATCTTATTTCTTATTTTCTGAGTTAACTCGTTGTTCAGATCAAGTCCCAACGATTCTTCTCTCAAATATTGAACAATATCTGCATACTTCATCGCTCTTTGATTTGCTTTTTTCCAAATAGTGTCAACTTCCTTTTCATTAGCAGGACCTATCCACGCCTTCCCTATCAACGCATTTTTTTCATTATCTTTTAACAAAAGAAGTGCTCTGTTAAATCCCAGTGTTCTTCCCGATGTCAATCCAATTAAGAAAATTTTTAAAACATTATTTGGGTCATTACTACTTCTCATCGCCTGGCTCAAATAATGGACTATACTCATCTTCCTTAGTTGTTCTTTCTGGCCCTCTATCAATTTTTCATGCTCTTTTTTTAATACGTTTAATTTTTCCACTTCAGATTTTAAATTTTCATAGAATACAAGTCTGGAAATAGCCAAGTTAAACCTCTTTACAGCAGAAATTACTAAATCCAAATCAAAATCTTCATAACTTTTATCTGGAATATAACCTTCTCCATGTCTTTTATTAATAAAAACAAGCCATTGTTTTTCATCCACTGGTACACTTATCAAAGATTTTACAACTAAATCAGAATTTATAAAATTAACACTAGGTTTTATCAAAATCTGTGGTTGTTTTTTAAAAACAAAAAAGGAAAAATCAGAAAAACCCGGTATTATCTTCCCAACAAAGTCTTTTGGCTGAGAATATTCCACAAAAAAATCTTCCCCTTTTTTTCCAACCAATACAATAAGATCACTCGGCAAATACTCGGAAAGTTTTTCAACAAAATTTCTCTTTAACTCAAATAAATCTTGACTCTTCTCAAAAATGTCCGTCAGTTGTAGAATATTCTCCAATTTTTCCTTTCTCTTTTCAATCAAAAACAAATCACATACAAGCCCAAAAATATTTGAAAATTCATCAAAAAAATCATTCTTTTCAAATTTTTCATTTGAAATTATCGCACCTATTTTCTTGTCACCAAAATACAAAGGAATAACATCTTTATCATTTGCAGGCACCTTTTTTCCAACATCTTTTCCCGCAATTATTCTATAAATATTCTTTCTCTCTTCGTATAAAGAAAGTCCTAATTCTTTTATATTAAGTTTTTCTCTCAATAAATTAGCGAGCCTCTCTAAATTTTCATTTGGATAACCAATTTCAAACAAATCTTTCACTGCATTATAAATTAAAGAAAATTCAATCATAAAATCACCTCAAGTATATTCTACCACAAAAAAAGCACCCATATGGGTGCTTTTTTTATTCCTGAAATTCATATAAAATAAATTTTCCATTTTTCAAACGCAGTAACATATTAATTTCATTAGTTTCCATATTTCTAAAAACAAAAAATTCGTGATTCATTACTTCCATTTGTGCAATTGCTTCTTCTAAACTAGTTATCATCAAATTAACTCTCTTTACATTTGAAATCTTCTCATCCTTTTCTCCCTCTGGCATCTCATCCTTGAAAATTTCACCTAGTCCTTTATTATTTGCCTTATGCGTAGGCCTTACATAATCTTTTTCTCTTTTAATCTTCTTTTCAAAAGAATCTGTTAAAATATCAATTAAATTATAAATATCCATGGATTTTTCCGAAACAATAATGTCTTTTCCCAAATAATGCACCATTATTTTTCCTACATACTCTGAAGAATCTTTCTCAAATTTAATATCTAGATGTACATTATCCTCAATAACCCTATCTACCTTCTCTAACCTCTTTTCTAAGTAATTTTTAATTGCATCGGTAATTTCTACACCTTTTGTTGAAACACGAAAATCCATAAAATCACCTCCTACTGGTTTTCCTGAATTTTTCTAAGTCTAAAGTTTACATGTGGTGCAAATTCTAAAAGATAAAAAGACAACGTTAAAATCAAAAAGAGAGTTTTCAACAAAACATTACTTTCATTTATCTTTTTATCTACTATCAATATCAATGATACCACAAGTGATGCTGAAATAATAAACAGCAAAGGAAAAAAATATGACAAAAAACTAAACGTAATAGAAAATATTATGTAGAAATAAAAAATTATTTTATTATTTTCGGATATATCTGGAATTTTAAGACACCATTTCCATAAAACTATGATATAACCAAGTAGTCCAATAAAAAATATGGTATTCGACACAAATATATTTTTTAGAACAAAACTAAAAAATAAATTTGATGAAAAACCTATTGAAAAAAGAATAGAAGAAAATACCACCAAATCATCGCTTGGCAACTGATTTGAAAATAACTTTTCTAAATTTTTTTCCATAAATTGGAGGTATACCTCCTGTCCCCCCCTTCAAATTAAAACTGACCTATAACAATCCCAAATACCTCGGGACCTGTATGTACTCCCACTGCTGCACTAATCTGGGCAATATCCTTTATATTAAAATGCTCAATTAGTCTATCTAAATATTTTTTGTATTTTTGGCTTCCATATCCGGCTAATATATATGGTTTTTTTATCCCCTGTTTTTTTATAAAATCCTCACCAAGTTCAATTATCTTGTCAACTACACCCGAAAATTTCCTATCTTTTGCAACCAATTCTACCGTTCCATCACTGTCCACACTCAAAATGGGTTTTATTTTTAATATTCTACCCAACAGTGCTTTTGCTTTACCTATTCTTCCTCCCTTTTCTAAGTATTTTAAAGACATTACCCCAAAAAGAAGTTTCGTATTCTTTCTTAACTCATCAACAAGCTCCTGGGTAATCTTTACCCCTTTTTCCAAATAATGAACAATTCCTCTATATAGCACATACAATTCAACACTAGCACTTTTTAAATCCAAAACAGTTACTCTATCCTTATACGGGGCACTAATTGCTTTAAACATGTTGTATGTTCCACTTAATTTACTAGATATAGAAAGCATATATACATGTTCATAACTTTCCAATAATTTTTTTAGCAAATCTTCCGTTTCCTTGGGATTTGGCAATGAAGTAGAAAAAGTTTCTGCCTTATCTAGCATGCCGTAAAAATCATCAACGGTTAAATTTTCCTTATCAATATACTCTCTACCATCAATATACACTCTTAAAGGCGCATAAAAAATAGGATATTTCAATTCTACATCGGGTTTATCAAAAGATGAATCAACAATAAATGCAACCATTTCCTATCCCCCCAAATACTCATGAGGATTTATTTCATCCTTAACATCCTCTGTTATTATTATAACATTTTCACCATCACAATGTAAAAAACCATCATCAACTATATACTCAAATTTTTCATCGTTTTTTTTTGCAATTACTTTATCTACTTTTAACTTTGCTATAATCGGAGCCCTATCCTTTAAAATTCCCATTTCTCCCACTTCTGTTCTTACGGTAACAATATCTACTTCTTTATCAAAATACAAACCATTTGGATAATATATCTTTAGGCGCAAATTCTTCACCTCCAAAAAATGCGTGAGCAAAATTGCTCACGCTTTTTGTAATTTTTTGGCCTTTTCAACTGCCTCATCTATAGTACCAACCATGTAAAATGCCATTTCTGGTAAGTCATCATGCTTTCCATCTAATATTTCTTTAAATCCTCTTATTGTCTCACTAACTGGCACATATTTTCCAGGAATATTACTGAATTTCTCAGCAACGTGCACAGGTTGACTCAAGAATCTTTCTATCTTTCTGGCCCTTTGAACTATTAGTTTATCCTCTTCCGATAGTTCTTCCATACCAAGAATTGCAATGATATCTTGCAAATCTTTGTATCTTTGCAATACTTCTTGGACACCTCTTGCCACTTCATAGTGTTCCTGACCCACTACATTAGGATCCAACATCTTTGAAGTAGAATCTAATGGATCCACAGCAGGATAAAGCCCTAAAGCTGCTCTTCTTCTTGACAAAACTACAGTAGCATCAAGGTGAGTAAATGTTGTAGCAGGAGCAGGATCGGTAATATCATCAGCGGGAACGTAAATTGCCTGCACCGAAGTAATTGATCCCTTCTTTGTGGAGGTAATCCTTTCTTGAAGTTCTCCCATATCCGTCGCAAGGGTGGGTTGATATCCCACTGCAGATGGCATCCTTCCAAGAAGTGCTGATACTTCACTACCAGCCTGAACAAACCTAAAAATATTGTCTATAAATAACAAAACGTCCCTTCCTTCAACATCTCTAAAGTACTCTGCAATAGTCAACGCAGACAGAGCCACCCTAAACCTTGCCCCAGGGGGTTCATTCATTTGTCCAAAAACCAACACGGTATTGTCAAGCACTTCCGCTTCTTCCATGTCCAGGTATAATTCGTTACCTTCTCTTGTTCTTTCACCAACACCGGCAAACATGGAAAAACCATGGTGCTCAATTGCTATATTCCTTATCAATTCCATAACCAAAACAGTTTTTCCAACACCTGCGCCACCAAAAAATCCTATTTTTCCACCTTTTGGGAACGGAGCAAGAAGGTCTATAACCTTTATACCTGTTTCCAATATCTCAACCGATGTGGATTGTTCAGTAATGGATGGTGGAGTTCTGTGTATCGGCCAATATTCTACATTTTCAACTTTTTCCAATCCATCAATTGGCTCACCTATAACGTTAAACATTCTTCCCAAAGCACCTTTTCCCACAGGAACTTTTATAGGTTCACCTGTATTTATAACTTCAAGACCTCTCATTAATCCATCTGTAGTGTCAAGTGCAACTGTTCTTACAGCGTTATCACCTATGAGCTGTTCAACCTCTAAAATAAGCTTTTTACCAGTTTGAGGATTTACAACCTCTAAAGCATCATATATATCTGGAAGTTCCTCCTCATCAAATTGAACATCCACTACAGGACCTATTACTCTTAAAATCTTTCCTTTAGATTTCTTTGACACTTTATCACGCTCCTTTAAGATTATTCCTCTTGCAATGCTTGAGCGCCAGAAACTATTTCTATAAGCTCCTGGGTAATCGATGCTTGCCTTTCCTTGTTGTATTCAAGTGTTAATTCTCTGATCACCTCTTCTGCATTTTCGGTTGCATTTCTCATTGCATTTTGTCTTGCATATAACTCACTTACTTTCGTTTCAAAAGCATACGAATATATACTAGTCGCTACCATGAATTCCACTGCTTTCTTTGTTAACATTTCTATATCTGGCTCAAATTCATACCTTGAAGATTTTACACCTTCAAAAGTTATTGGTGTTAATTTAACAATTTCTGGTTTTTGGATCAACCTATTTTTAAACTTTCCATATGCAACATAGATAATTCCAACTCCATCGTTTAGTAAATCATTAGTCAAAGTTTTAGAAAAATCAAAATTAGGAATATCGTATGCACGTTCGTATATTCTTCTTGTTTTTGGATGTTTTCTAAAAAATGGAATACTTTTATTACCTATAGCGTAAACATACTCTATCTGTTCTTTCTCAATAAAATTCAAAGATGCTCTTCCTATTTCAGTGGGAAATGCCCCGCACAACCCCATATCTGTTGATATAACGATTAACGCCTTTTTCCCATTCCCCGTTAAGAATGGATGTTCGCCTATAAGTTCTATATTCTTTATCATCCTGACGGTCTCATCCAAAAATTCCCTTACACCCTGTAAGCTTTTTTCTATTTTTTTTACCCTTGCAGTAGCCACCATTTCCATGGCTTTTGTAATTTTTTTCAAAGACTCCGTTGCTTGGACCCTTTTCTTTATTAAAAGTAATTTACCCCTACTCATTTAAATCACTTCCCGTACACTTTCACAAATTCACCTTTGAATTCTTCTATGGCATTTTTCAACTCTTTTTCCGTTTCTTCATTTAAATCTTTTGTTTCTTTTATTTTGTTAAGCAATTCCTTTTTATTCTCCCTTAAAAATTGTAAAAGTCTCTTTTCGAATTCTTTAACTTTTTCAACTTCCAAATCGTCTAAATATCCATTTATACCTGCGTATAACACAACAACTTGATCTTCCACCTCAAGTGGTGCGTATTGCTCTTGCTTCATTAACTCCATTAACCTTTGACCTCTTGTAATCTGTGCCTGCGTTGCAGGATCAAGTTCCGTTGCAAATTGTGCAAATGTTTCTAATTCTTGGTATTGTGCAAGATCAAGTTTTAGAGATCCTGCTACTTTTTTCATAGCTTTGACTTGTGCGGCTCCACCAACACGAGATACTGAAAGACCTATGTTTACCGCAGGTCTCTGTCCTGCATAAAACAGAGATGGTTCTAGATAAATTTGTCCATCGGTAATTGAAATGACATTTGTTGGAATATAAGCAGAAATATCATTTGCTTGTGTTTCTATAATTGGAAGTGCAGTTAGTGATCCACCACCATATTTATCATCAAGCCTTGCGGCCCTTTCAAGTAATCTAGAATGCAAATAAAAAACATCACCAGGATACGCTTCACGTCCAGGTGGCCTTCTTAGCAGAAGTGAAAGCTGTCTATACGCAACTGCATGTTTTGATAAATCATCGTATATCACAAGTGCATCTTTTCCATTGTACATGAAATATTCTCCCATTGCACATCCTGAATAAGGAGCAATATACTGCAAAGATGCATTATCAGCAGCACTTGCAACAACTACAGTAGTATACTCCATAGCACCTTCTTCTTTTAGCTTATCTACTAAACGTGCAACCGCCGATGCTTTTTGTCCAATCGCCACGTAAATACAATAAACACCTTTTCCCTTTTGATTGATAATTGTATCGATGGCTATAGCAGTCTTACCAGTTTGTCTGTCTCCTATTATTAATTCCCTTTGCCCCCTACCAATTGGTATAAGGGCATCAATTAATTTAATACCAGTTTGTAGAGGAGTATCAACTGGCTTTCTATATATAACACCTGGCGCTTTCACTTCAACATCTCTATATTCCGTTGTATTGATTGGGCCAAGACCGTCAACTGGCACACCCAAAGGATTTACAACTCTTCCCAACAATTCTTCACCAACTGGAACCTGCATGATCTTTTTTAATCTTTTTACCGTGTGTCCTTCCTTGATGTCTTTGTAATCACCTAATATAATTATCCCTACATTATCCTCTTCTAAATTAAAAGCAACACCAATTGTACCCGTTTCTACAAATTCTACCATTTCATTTGCCATAACGTTATTTAATCCATATGCACGGGCAATACCGTCACCTACTTGTATAACCTTTCCAACATCATCTAAATTTATCTCCTCTTTAAAACCCTCTATCTTTGATTCCAATACTTTTACAATTTCTCCGGGATTTATTCTCAAAATGTCACCCCTTTCTCAAGGAAAAAACTTCCCTTGCAATCTTATTGAGTCTTCCACTAACCGAGACATCAATCATTTTTCCCGCAAATTCAATTACCGCACCTGCTATAAGTGTTTTATCCACTTTTTCTTCAATAACTGGTGTTCTATCTACATACCTTTTAACAAACTCTTCGATAGCCTTTTTCTCCTCATCAGAAAGTTTATCAGCACTCTTTACATCCACTAATATCTTATTTTCAATATCTACAGACGCGTACTTGTAATAAATTACCATTTGTGGAATAAATTTTTGCCTCTTATTTTCAAAAATTAGAGAAACAAAATTTAGAAAAATATCATCACTGTATTTATTCAACGCTTCCTTAATAACACTCACTTTTTTCCAAACCTTCACCGTTGGATTATCAAAAAAACTTCTATAATTCTCATAAACAATATCCAAAACCTTTAAAAACTGGCCATATTCTTCCAATTTATTTAATTTTTTTCCAATCTTCAACAATGCACTAACATATTTTGAAGCAATAGTAGAATACCTCATTTTTCCTTCTCCTTTAACATTTTAATAAGGTATTCTCGTTTGGCCTTCTCATCCAATGTCCCTTTTAAGATCTTCATAGCAAGAACCACTGCTATTTCACCAACTTTTTGCTCGACTTCTTTTAACATTTCTTCCTTTTCTCTTTTTATTTCTTCTCTTGCAGCAGTAATTATTTTTTCTCCTTCAATTTCTGCTTTTTTCTTTGCATCTTGTACTATTTTTTCTGCTTCTTCTTTGGCTTTGTTTATTATAGAATCTGCATTTTCTCTCAATTTTCTCAATTCTTCTTGTGATTGTAATTTTAATTCCTCTGCTTCTTTTCTCAATTGCTCAGCTTTTTTTATTTCTCCTTCAATCTTTTCCTTTCTTTCATCCATAACTTGAAAATACTTATCGTATAAAAATACTTTTAAAACGTACAAAAGCAACAAAAAGCTCATCAGTTGAATTACTGATGTCAAATTGATTTCAAACATATCCATAAATATCGCCTCACATTATAAGGTAAGAAGTATAAGAAATGCAATTAAAAGTGAGTAAATTCCTGTAGATTCTGCAACTGCGTCTGCAATCAACATACGTGTAGTAATTGTTCCAACCATCTCAGGTTGTCTTGCCATTGCATCCATTGCATGAGCACCTATGTTACCTTCACCTATACCAGGTCCAATAGCACCGATACCCATTGCCAATCCTGCACCAATTGCTTTTCCCATTATAACTAATGCATCTGCCAAGCTCTTTTCCATAACTACCAACCTCCTTATGATATTTTTTCTGAAATATATGCCACCGCAAGCATTGAGAATACCAAAGCTTGAACTAAACCAACAAAAATCCCAAAATACGCCCAATAGAAAACTGGCATAAATAGATATTTAACTAAATATGTCAAAATAAATGTTAAAATAGCTCCTCCACCAATATTTCCAAACAACCTCAAAGAGTGTGAAATAGGTTTTGCAAGTTCTCCTATTATATTCATAGGCAACATTATAGGCATAGGCTCAAGCCATGATTTTAACCAACCACCAAAACCTTTTGCTTTAATCGCAAAAGCATGGCTTATCACAAAAACCATTAACGCATATGTTAAATTTGTATTTAAATCCGCAGTTGGTGAAAACCACGTATCTTGGAAAAGGGTAAACTTAACGTGCTCATCAACTACGTTTACATTAAGTCCTGGCATTGCACCACCAATTATATTCGAGATTGATATATACAAAAACAACGTTGTGGCAATTGCAAATGTGGGCCTAACAAACTTTGGATCATCTATAACACTTTCTACAACCTCATACATAAAATCCATTATGGACTCTGCAAATGATTGTCTTCTGTCTGGAATAACTTTAAAATTCTTCCCCACACGTACTGCAAAAACTATCAATCCAATTATTATAGTCCAACTCATAATAATAGTAAGTGGATTTATCCTAGTATACCACGCTTTTTCATCTGAAAGCTGTATAATCCATCTATTGGCAAGTCCTCTTGTAACTTCAGCTGTATCTTTTGGAACAAAATATAATGCATTTATTATCCCCAAAACAGTATAAATTATCAAAAAAACTACTAGAAACCAACTAATCTTTTTTTTCACTATTTTCACCTCCAATCAGAAAACCCACTATATAAGCTCCTATTTTAACATTTATAAGTCCTAAAAAAACACCTAACAAAGCTAATACTTTCTCTTTAAACAATACACCAACTAGTAGAAAAAGACTTGCAGAAAACAAATATCTTATGTAATAACCCTTTTTAGACCTTTTCTTTAAACCCAAGTTAATTATATCGTAATAAAGAGAAAATACGTATAAAACAGCACCAATTGTACCTAAAACGTAACTAAAAATAAAACTTCGTTCATAATTTGTCAAAATCGTTCCCAGTATCGTACCAATAATTCCCAAAATTATTATAACATTTACATAACTTTTAATCACCTTTTTCACGTCTGTCTACCTTCTCAACCTCTTTTAGCATCTGCCTTATGGCATTGTACAATCCCGAAATCGCGCCAAAAAAGAGAAATACGATAGTAAATAATTTTTCCGTATTAAAAATCTTATCCAAAAAATTTCCAATAAAATATGAAATTATTACATTTCCAAGGATAGTTGCACCAAATATAGTTACCAAATTCAACTTATTTAGTTCTTTAACTATATTGTTTTTCTTCATACTACAAAGATATCTCTTGGAAGACTTGACAAAACTTCACAACCATTATCTGTTAACAATATATCGTCTTCTATCCTAATTCCAAATTTTTTTGGAAGGTATATACCAGGTTCTACTGTAACAATTGAATTTTTTGGAAGAGGTTCTTTATTTGTAAAACTTAATCTAGGTTCTTCATGAACTTCCAAACCAATACCATGTCCCAAAGAATGTCCAAAGTATTCGCCATATCCTTTCTCAGTTATATAATTCCTTGCTGCTTTGTCAATTTCCGCACCAGTTAACCCTGCACGTGCTATTTCGATGGCCTCTTGTTGTGCTTTCATAACTATGCTGTGTACATTTTTTACCTCATCACTTGGTTCTCCTATACAAAATACACGCGTTAAATCACTTGCATACCCATTAAAATACGCTCCCCAATCCACTACCACTGGTTCTCCAATCTCAATTTCTTTATCACTTGCTATACCATGCGGGAGTGCTCCTCTCCAACCAGACGCTACTATAGTCTCAAATGAAAACTTATCTCCGCCTAATAATTTCATTTGATATTCCAAATATGCTGCAACTTCTTTTTCTGTAATCTTCGGTCTTACTATTTCTAATGTCTTTTTAAAAGCCTCTTCTGCAATATATACAGCTTTTCTAATATCTTCAATCTCACTCTCTGTTTTTACAGCCCTTAATTTTAACAACTCAATTGAAACATCTACAAATTCAACATCTAAATGTCCTGCTAAATACTCAAAATGTTTCGTCAAAGTCCTATCTTTTTCTATTCCCACCCTATTTACATTCATCTTCTTTAAATACTCAACTATAATATCCAAAAAACGCTTATCTGCCTTGTATTTTACAAGTTCAAACTCCGATTCCATTTTTGCCTGTTCCCAATATCTAGAATCAGTAATTATTATCCTTCTATCTTTTGAATAAATTACACCAGAAAAACTTCCAGTAAAACCAGAAATAAACCTTGTAGTAGGTTTATTTGAGCCTTCAATGTTTAAAACTACAAGTACATCTAATTTCTTAGATAACAGTATATCATTTAAATCCATAATTTACCCCCTTTCAAATTCTTGGCGTGCCTGGCGGGATTTGAACCCGCAACCTCTGGATCCGGAGTCCAGGGCTCTCTCCAATTGAGCTACAGGCACTAAACCAATATAATTTTACCACCATTTTTTAAAAATTTATCCACAACATCTTTGAATTTTTCATTTACAATAACCAAATTATACTTTTTTTCAATTGTATCTTCATTCCTGTAAACAAAATTTTTTTCTTTCATATGCAAAAACGCAATGGAAAAATTCCTAGTTAGAGCATCTCCTTTTCTACCCTTAACAGGAGTAACTTCATAGTAAAGTACATCTTCAACATCTTCACAATCAAATTCAACATCTAAAAATTTTTCAAGTACAAATTTCTGGGAAAGTATGGGGTTTTTAATATAGTCCATAAAGATCTGTCTGGCACTAAATGCATCGTCATCTTTTGCATTAAAAGATAAAGCCATCTTGGTGGTTAATCTTTCATCTATTAAAAATACATCTATGCCTTTTCTTTTTAATTTGTAAGCAAATTTTAAAACTTTAAAACTTTGCTTAGAATAATTTCCACTCATGGAAAGCGGTATACCTAAAACTACTTTTTGAAATTTTTCCAACAACTTATTCAATTGCGTGGTATTTACTGTTCCACTTTTTGATATAAAATCACTTCCAATAGCATATCCTGTTTTTTTATCTCCATAATCTAGTGCTAAAATCATATTTCCCCCTAAATATTAAGATAAACATCGTACATCTCTCTTTCCTCGATCATCTTGTAAATATCTTTAATAGATGCATTTAAAAGTGTCATAGTGTATTTTTCAAAATAAGAAAGTTCCAACTCCCTTTCAAGAATTCTAAGTATTTTTTTGTCGTTCTTGTAATCAAGAATTGCATGTTTTAACACCTTTGGAGAAATATTTACATCTTTTGAAAAATCTATAAATTTATTTTTATTATCTATCTTTAAATCGTAAAATCTTAAAACTGCTTCTTCTAATCTCTTCTTATCTGGAAAAATTTTCAAAAGATGATTTTTTCTCTTTAAAGCATCTTCACTGTTATAATAAAGTTGCAAGATTACATAAGAATCACCAGATACTGCATCTATTAACTCTTTTATGCTTAACGGAAAATCAAATATTCTAACTTCTGCACCATTTTCTAACATTGAGGGTAATCCATCAGAATTAGTTGAAGAAACCAATTTTTTTATCCTTCCTTTTTTTATTAAACTACTAATCACACACTTTTGAAACGGTTTTAATATAGGACTGTAAAACACCAAATCTTTAAATTCATACCTTCTAGAAATTAGTTTTTCATAAAACTTTGTCACATATGAATAGTTTGAAAACAAAAATGCAATTGAATTAATTTCGTGTTCAATCGTTTTTTTGGAATTCCGCTTATCTTCCAGTCCAAAATTTATCTTCTTTTCTTCGTAAAAAATTGGAATGTTACTTTCAAACTTATACAAACTCGTAACAACAAAATCTTTTTCCTCTAATTTTTTTAATAATTTTTCATATAATTCATACGACAGTGAAGACAAAATCTGTATTTCATTCAAAATTATGAAGTCAAAATCATCTAAAGGAATTTTACCTTCAGTAATCATTATAGGGTTTGTAATAACATGTTTTGAATAATTTCTATTTAATGAGTTAACAAAAGTTATTCCATCAGGTGAATGCCTGGACAAGCTTTCATAAACATGCAAAGCCTCGATATTTGTTGGATTTATCACTAGCGTTCTACCTTTATTCATTAAATAAAGCAAAAAAGCGTTCCTAGTCAACAAATCTGATTGCAAAACAAATGGTTTTTCTTTAAAAAGGTACTTTTCAATTCTTTCATACCTTTGGGAAAGTTCACTACTATCCCAAAAATCCCTAAATTCGTCTCCTTTTTGGCTTTTCCAATCGTTTGTAAAGGAATATATAAAGTATTTATCTTTATAATCTTCCTCATACTCAGAAGAAATTTTAAAATCCAAGATATTCAAAAATGGACCAACACCATTTTGTCTTATGTTAGCCACAATATCCAATGAAGTTAAAACCGCGTGAATTGCTGGAATATCATAATAGTTCTTTTTTAAACCAAATCCTATTCCTTCAACGGTATTTTTATTTTTACTCTTTAACACCATTCTTACATTTGCTCCAAAATTTCCAAAGAACCTTATTCTTTCAACCAAATTATTTTTTATCAAAAAAACAGGTTCAGGATTCCCATGTCCAAACGGCTCCAAATAACTTAAAGCCTTTATTACATTATCTCCAACATCATCTAAATCCAAAACAGCGTCTACTTCCAATTTAGAATCCACTTCAAAATGACTGTCACCAAATTTTTTTGAAATCACATCGATAAGCTCGTTAATTTTTTCTTGTCTTATACTAAATCCAACTGCCATAGGGTGTCCACCAATTTCTTCAAAATACTCGGAAAACTTGGAAAGTACTTCCAAAATATCAACACCATCTACACTTCTACCAGAACCCCTGCCAATTCCCTCTTCAAGTGATACAACAAGAGAAGGTTTATTGTACCTTTGTACAAGCTTTGTAGCAACAATTCCTAAAACACCCGCATGCCATTTTTCGCCAGCGACTATCAAAATAGGTAAATCTTTTATCTTTGAACTTTCTATTTTGTTAACAGCCTCTTTAAATATCTTATTTTCTATCTCTTGTCTTGTAAAGTTATATCCCATTAAAATCTCTGCAAGTTGTTCAGCAGACGAAAGATTATTAGTTGTAATCAGTTTATAAGCATCCTCTGCGGAATACAATCTACCTGCTGCATTGAGCTTGGGAGCTAACCTATAACCAATATCTTGACTGGTAATATTTGTAATATTAAGTTTTTTCATCAGTTGCACAAGACCAATCCTATCTGTTTCATTGAGTTTTTTCAATCCTTCTTTTACAATATACCTATTTTCATCTACCAGATCCACCATATCCGCTATTGTTCCAAGTGCAACTATATCCAAGACTTCATTGATTTCTTCATCTTTAAGGTTTAACTTTTGTCCCAATGCAGAAATTAGCTTATACGCCACGCCAACACCCGCAAAGTCCCTAAAAGGATACATTTCATCTTCCCTTTTTGGATCAACAACCGCATGAGCTTTCGGAATTTCATCCTTGATAGTATGGTGATCAGTTATTATTACATACATTCCCAACTCTTTTGCCCGTTCTACAGCTTCAAAACTTGTTATACCACAATCTACACTTAACAACACCTTAAACCCGTTCTTATAGAATCTTTCCACAATTTCAGGTTGTATACCATATCCTTCATCAAGACGATTAGGTATATAGTAATCCACCTTCCAACCATACTTAGAAAGGAAAGACACTAAGGTTGCAGTACCCGTTATACCGTCTACATCATAATCTCCATACACAAAAACAGGGTACCCTTTTTCACGGGCAAGTAAGAGATATTTAACAGCTTTATCCATATCTTTCAATAAAAATGGAGAGCGCAAATCGTCTTTTGATGGATTGATAAACTTATACGCATCTTTAGGTGTAAGATAACCTCTGGAAACTAGTAATTGCGCCGTAAGTAGAGGAATATCCAATTCCTCAGCCAACTTTTCTGAAAGTTCGGTATTAATTTTTTTCAATTCCCATTTCACTATTCTACTCCTTCCTTTTTTTATTTTTTTACTTTTGTACTTATTTTACCATATTAAAAATATTTTTAGAATAGTGTATAATATAACTATAGTAATATAGTAAGTGTTCCAAGTTCCACCAGCACTAAAGTTCTAATCTAAAAGAACCGCAAAAAAACGAGGAGGTGGAATTATGGGGAACACGTATTATTGGCTTGTACTTCTTGGAGACTCGGAATACCATATTTTACCTATCCTTTTTGTTCCCTCTCAATCACATGTAGATGCGCTCTTGGAAACCATATACAAAAACAAACTAATCAATTTTCAAGTAAAAAAAGTAATGTTTTCGGATAATTTTGAATCTGTTAAAGAGGTTACCATGAAATATGCAAATTAAGGAGTGATTAAATTTGGTTACAAACGGTATTGCATACAACGCTAGGGTAAGGTTTTCGGTTATTGATAGTACAAATATTATCCAAGAGGTAACAAATAAACATTCCCTATCTCCTATCACAGCCGTTGCACTTGGAAGATTGTTAACCGGCGTTTCACTTATGATTCCATGGCTTTCGCAAAACGAAACACTTACTTACATAGTTGAAGGGAGTAACAAGATAAAATATATTGCTGCCCAAGCAAAAAACAACGGAGATGTAAGGGGATATGTTACACCCAAAGTGGTAGAAACTTTTTTAAACAAAGACGATAAATTTGATATCAAAAAAGCAATAGGTAATGGAACTTTAAAAGTTGTAAAGGACTTAGGTTTAAAAACCCCTTATGTTACACCATCCAAATTAGTTAGTGGTGAAATAGCAGAAGATTTAGCTCATTACTTTGCCACTTCTGAACAGATTCCAAGTGCTATAGCTTTAGGAGTCTTAGTGGACAAAAATGGGATTAAACGTGCTGGTGGAATTATTATTCAAATATTGGATAAATCCCTTTCCCAAAAAAGCATTATAGAAATTGAAACAAAATTCAAAGAGATCACTCCAATAACTAACTTTTTGGAAAACCATTCTGCAATAGATGCATTAGAGTATGTCTTTGGTGATAAAATTGAAAAAATAGAAAAACACAACGTCCAATTTAAATGTAGTTGTTCACATGAAAAAGCCATAGATTCAATAAGATTATTAAAAATTGAAGAATTAAAAGAAATTTTAGAAAAAAATGAAGACGTGGAAGTTGAATGTAAATGGTGTAGTACAAAATACATTGTTAAAATTCCAGAGATTAAAAAAATCTTGGAGGAAAAAAATGAGCATCTCAACTAAAGTTACGTACATTGTCACTTTAATTTCAACTACAATTTTAGCTTTGGTATTAATATTTTTGTACTCTACTATAGATTCACTAATGATAAAATCCACGAAAGAAGATTTGCTAAGAACGAATCCAAAGGGACATATGATGCAACCTTTTATGAGAAAAGATATATACATATTAAGGAATGGTATTTTAATTTTGGATCCATATAACATAGGGATTGTTAAAAAAGAAGGAAAAGTAAAAATAAGCGATAGAACTTATTTATTTGTAAAAAAGCAAAACACTATTTTTGGAAAAGATATTACCCCCATTGAAGAATCCATATTAAACATTAAAAAAAAGATCATCATTTTATTTTTAATTTCTATTACATTGATAAGTACACTCACCTATTTTATAACTAAAAAATCGTTAAAACACTTACATGACTTTGTAAATAAGATTTCAAAACTAACAGGAAACGATCTCAACTATAGGTTTATAAATCCACACACCAACGACGAAGTTGAAGAACTCGTTGAAAAATTCAACGAGTTAATGGATAAAGTTGAAAAAAATTACAAATTACAAGAGGAATTTGTTTCAAATGTTTCTCACGAATTAAAAACCCCTATAGCAAATCTAATTGGTTATTCAAAAATGCTACAAAGATGGGGCATGAAAAACAAAGAGATTTTAAAAGAAGGTATTGAAAACATTGTACAATCTGCAAACAAAATGAGAGAATTAGTTGAAAATATGATAATGATTTCAAAAAATTATGAACTTGAAAAAGAACAAATACATCTAAGACCTTTTATTGAAGGTATTATAACAGACAACAATGTGGTAATATCCGGAGATGGTACTATAGAAGCAAACAAAGAAGCCCTGGAAATTGTCATTAAAAATTTGATCAAAAATGCATTAATACACGGAAAACCTCCTGTTGAAATCTTACTTCAAAAAGACAAAATAGAAATTAAAGATCATGGGCAAGGCATACCAAAAGAGCTTAAAGAAAAAATTTTTGAGAAATTTTCAAAATCTAGAACTTCAAAAGGTCATGGATTGGGATTGTATATAGTTAAAAAGTTATGCAATCAAATGGGATTAAATATGTATTTAAAAAACTCAACTCATACTACATTCGTTATTGAAAGGGGTGAAAGATATGAAATCTGATATCGAAATCGCAAGGGAGGCAAAGTTAAAAAAAATATCGGAAATAGCAAAGGAAATAGGTATCGATGAAGAATACATTGAACCATACGGAAAATTCATTGCAAAAGTAAATCTAAACTTTTTAAAAAAAATAAGCGAAAGAAAAGATGGAAAACTCATATTAGTAACTGCTATAACCCCAACTCCCGCAGGTGAGGGGAAAACTACAACGAGTATTGGTCTTTCAATGGCATTAAACAAATTGGGAAAAAAATCCATAGTAACGTTAAGAGAACCCTCGCTTGGACCTGTTTTTGGTATTAAAGGTGGTGCAGCAGGTGGTGGATATTCTCAAGTGCTTCCCATGGAAAATATAAACTTACACTTTACAGGAGATATTCATGCTATTTCATCTGCACACAACCTAATATCCGCTGTAATAGATTCACACATTAAATTTGGAAATGAATTAAAAATAAATCCCGCGAAAGTATTCTGGAAGAGAACAATGGATATGAATGATCGTGCACTAAGACAAATCGTTGTAGGACTTGGCGGAAATACAAATGGTCTTCCAAGGGAAGATGGATTTATAATAACCGCTGCATCGGAAATAATGGCGATACTCTGTCTTGCAAAAGACTTAAAAGATTTAAAAGAAAGACTTGGAAATATAGTACTTGCAGAAAGCTTTGATAAAAAACTAATAAAAGTCAGAGATTTAAAAATAGAAGGCGCTCTTACAGTACTTTTAAAAGATGCGATTAAACCAAATCTTGTACAAACAATAGAAAACACACCGGCGTTTATTCATGGTGGACCTTTTGCAAATATTGCTCATGGTACAAATAGCATAATATCTACAAAAATGGCACTAAAATTAGCAGATTACGTCGTTACTGAGGCGGGATTTGCCGCAGATTTAGGTGCAGAAAAATACTTAGATTTTGTCACACAAGTTGCCAATTTCAATGTAAATGCTGTTGTATTGGTAGCAACAATAAAAGCATTAAAATACCATGGTGGGGTAAATAAAAATGATTTGTCCAAAGAAAATGTAGACGCAATGCTAAAAGGTATGGATAATCTAAAAACACACATTGAAAATTTAAAACTCTATAACGTACCAGTAGTAGTAGCATTAAATGTATTTCCAACAGATACCGAAAATGAATTAAAAGCATTTTCAAATAACTGTAACGCTCCACATGCATTTTTAAGGGCATTTCAAATGGGAAGTGAAGGCGCAATAGATCTTGCAAAGCTTGTAACTGAAAACATCTCAGAAACCCCACATACACCAATTGTAAATTTCAATATGTCCATAGAGGAGAAACTTGAAACACTTGCAACAAAAATCTATAGGGCAAAAAAAGTTATATACACAGATAAAGCAAAGAGTAAATTAAAATTCCTAAAACGCCATGGATTTGAAAACTTACCAGTAATTGTTGCAAAAACTCAATCAAGTATATCTGATGACCCCAAGAAAATAAACGCACCAAAAAATTATGATTTTACAATAAGGGATTTTGAGTTATCCGCTGGCGCTGGATTTGTAGTAGCTCTAGCTGGTGAAATAATGAGAATGCCAGGACTTTCGAAAATTCCAAACGCAACTAACATAGATATAGACGAAGATGGAAATATAATAGGATTATCCTAAGCTGGTCATACGACCAGCTTTTTTATTTTTAAAGCATAATTTAGTAAAAAAAAGAAAATACAAATATTTTGCCTGGAAAATGATTTATGTTAGGATTTTCACAAAATATCGGCATTGAAAAATCAAGTATTTTAAGTAATAATTTAGGTGTACTACAACACAATAGGGAGGTTTAAAAAATGAAATTAAGTGAATTAGGCAGATTAGAAGCACCAGGTCCACTCTATAAAATGGCACAACATCAATTCTTAAAAGCAGCAAAACTCATGGATTTAGATCCAAACATTGGAAACTTTTTGCTTTGGCCACAAAGATCGTTGGTAGTACATTTTCCAGTAGTAATGGATGATGGTAGAGTAGAAATATTTGAAGGATATAGAGTTCAACACAATACGGCAAGAGGTCCTGCAAAAGGCGGTATAAGATATCACCCTGAAACAAATTTAGACGAAGTTTCCTCACTTGCATTCTGGATGACGTGGAAATGTGCTGTTGTTAACCTTCCATACGGTGGAGGAAAAGGTGGAGTTAGAGTTGATCCCAAAAAGCTCTCCGAAAAGGAACTTGAGAAATTAAGTAGAAGATTCTTCTCTGAAATTCAAATGATGGTAGGTCCAACAAAGGACATCCCAGCACCTGATGTAAACACCAATGCAAAGATAATGGCTTGGTATATGGACACCTACAGCATGAACTCAGGTAATACAACACTTGGAGTCGTAACGGGTAAACCTCTTGATCTTGGTGGTTCAGAAGGAAGGCCAGAAGCAACAGGGCGTGGTGTTTCAATCAGTGCAGCAGAAGCATGTAAAGCACGTGGTATAGACATTTCCAAAGCCAAAGTAGCAATTCAAGGTTTTGGTAACGTAGGTTCGTTCTCTGCAAAGATACTTTCAGAAGAATACGGTGCAAAAATAGTAGCAGTAAGCGATGTGAGTGGTGGACTTTACAATGAAGAGGGCTTTGATGTTGACGATTTAATCAAATATAGAGATGAAAACGGTGGATTAATCAAGGGATATCCAAAAGGAAAACCAATCTCAAACGAGGAATTACTCACATTGGATGTTGATATCTTAGTCCCAGCAGCACTTGAAAATGCAATCACTGGAAAAATTGCAAAAGACGTCAAAGCAAAGATAATAGTCGAGGGTGCAAATGGTCCTACAACAGAAGAAGCAGAAGAAATCTTAATTGAAAAAGATGTACTTGTAGTTCCAGACATTCTAGCAAACGCTGGTGGTGTTACAGTATCTTACTTTGAATGGGTACAAGACCTTCAAAGCTTCTTCTGGGATGTAGATGATATAAGAAAGAAATTGCATAAGATTATGACTAAATCCTTCGGCGAAGTATACGCAACAAAACAAAAATACAACACAGACATGAGAACAGCTGCTTACATTGTGGCAATTGGAAGAGTTGCAGAAGCAGTCAAAAAAAGAGGATATTTCCCAATGTAAAAAATACCCGGGGTTATTCCCCGGGCTTGTTTTTAAAAAGAAGGAAGGCTCACGCCTTCCTTTTATACTCTTTGACTGATTAAATCAACAATATCTTTAACCGTATTGATTTTAGAAAGATCCGAATCTTCTACTTTAATTCCAAACTCATCTTCAAATGCCATAACTAAATCTACCATATCTAAAGAATCTGCCCCTAAATCATCTGTTAAACTTTTTTCTTCCGTAACCTCATTAACATCTACTCCAAGTTGCTCGGCTATAATTTCTTTGATTTTTTGCACTTTTTCCATAATACTCACCTCCCACTATGCAAAATATTACCACATTTAAAAGTTAGTGTCAAGTAAAAATGTTAAACTTGTTTAATTGTAACAATAAAATGAAAGCCAGCGTGTTTGCTAGCTTTCTTTAATCATAATTCGATAAATAATTTTGCCAGTTTACCAATAAATGTCTCTTCTTTTATATCGTTAATTTCCGGTTCATAGCTTAAAAGCTCCATTAGTTGTAAAATGAAATTAGGTAGATTCTCTGTTTTTTCAAAATTTTCCCAAAAATCATCCAAAGAGGTCTTTGTGTACTCAAGCATATTAATCATTTTTTTAAAAAGTGGAATATTTATATTCGAAAGCTGTTCTAGTACTTTTTCAATTATCTCAGAAAAAGGCATGCCACCAAATACTCTACCAAAATAAATGATTTGAATTACTTTGTAAAACACCACTGCTTCGTCTATATCAAAGAGTAAAAATGAAGATTTGGCTAGATTCTTCTCTATTAAAATTGGATCGGCACCGGCAATATATCCACTTGAAATAACAAGTGCTATCCTTTGGTTAAAAGGAAAATTCCTATACCTTTCAAGTTCTCCTAAAATAACCTCTCCCTCATCGTTGGTAAAATCAAATGCATACTCAAGTTCTTTAAAAGGAAAGTGAATTTTTTCTAACTTACTCTCTATCAAATCTTTCTCTTGCCTAGCCTTTCTTAAAAAAGCAACATATTCTGGATCAAATTTTTCTAATTCGTTTAAAATAAAGTCTTTATATCCATCAATAAATAACAAAGATTTTAAATAATTTTCCCTGTACTCTTCACCTGCAAGCTTTAAACTCTCACTTGCTTCTTCATATAACCCCAATAATTTTTGCTGCAATCCCAACTCGTTGTAAACCTCAAAAGACGGGAAGTTTTTAGATAACTCTTTTAACACCTGCAACGCTTGAAGATGTTTTCCAAGTTTTGATAACGTATATGCCAGATTATACGCAATCTCCGGTTTATACTCAATTGACAAACCATCTTTAAAAACTTTCTCTGCTTTTTCAAATCTTTGTGTGGTATTGTACAAAACACCTAATCTAAGAAAAATTTGAGATAATTTTTCCACCTTCAAAGCTGCTTGGTATGCAATTTCCGCATCTTTATACTGACCATTTTCAAAATACGCATCACCTACTTTTAACAAGGGAAGTGCAAAGTCCTTGTTAATCTCAAAGGCTTTCATATACATTTCAACGGATTCATCGTATTCTTTCTTTAAATACAAAACATTTCCAAGTTCGTAATATCCCAAATAAAAAGTGGGGTTAAGCGAAATAGAACGTTTTAATTCAACTTCTGCATTATCGTAATCTCCAACTTTTGAAAATAATAATCCATAATAAAAATGGTACCTGTAATCATACATTACATTTTTTGCTTTTTCCAAAAAATTTCTTGCTTTCTCATAATTTTCATCGTTTAAGAGTTCTTTAAACTTTTCATAATAGAAATAGGTAAGATAAGATGCCCAATATTCATTTTTCTCCACAGAATATTGAGCCTCTAATCCCCTTAGTATTACATCTAGTGGAATCTTGTTAATCTCGCTAATTAAAGGCATATCCTCAGCTAAAATGGGCAATTTAACGGGTAAATTCTGTTCTTTTGCAATTTCTGGCTTTACAGGTAAATACACAATTGCCTTGATTTTATCATCTCCTTATCCTATACCTCCAAATTTTCTACCTGAAATTACGTGAAAGTGTATATGTGGTACTTCTTGCCCCGCGTTCTTTCCATTGTTCTGCACTATTCTATATTCTTTAAACCCCAATTTATCGCTTAACTCTTTTATTATGTAAAATATCTTCCAAAAACGTCTTTGATCATCTTCGGATAATTCATGTATTTTTTCCACATGTTTTTTATAAATAATTAGAAGATGAATTGGTGCAACGGGTTTTATATCTTTTATGACTATAAAATCTTCATCTTCGTACACCTTTTCAGAAGGTATCTCATTTCTTATTATTTTACAAAAAACACAATCCATATTTATCCCTCCTTATAATTCCACTATTTGCTCAACTTTTGGACCTACTGAAATATAACTAATCTTTCTTTCCAATTCCTTTTCCAAGAAATTTACAAAATCCAAAAATTCTTGTGAATCATGGGTTTTCCATCCCTTAAAATATTCATATATAGGTCTTGCCCTATCAAGAAGTGACATACTTTCTACTTTTGTTATTTTTTCTCCATCTACGTCGTATCCTACACAAACTGGTATTTTTTCAAAACCATTTAAGATATCACTCTTTGTCATAACTAATTCAGTAGCACCAGAAACCTTAATCGCGTATTTCATTAAAGGAATATCCAACCATCCACATCTTCTAGGTCTCCCCGTTGTCGCACCAAACTCATGTCCCATTCTTCTAAGATGTTCTCCTTCTTCACCAAGTGCTTCACTTGGAAATGGTCCATTCCCTACCCTAGTAAGGTATGCCTTGAAAACACCTAGAAATTTGTTCACTTTGACGGGATATCCAACTCCACTTTGAATACCTGTTGTGTTACAATTTGTTCCTGTAGCAAATGGATAAGTTCCAACATCCACATCTAATAAAACCCCTTGTGTACTTTCAAATAAAATCTTATTGTTTTCAATTAAGTCTATTATTTTTCCATGTGGAACAACAAACTTTTTAATACTTTCATAAGCCTTTAAAATACCATCATACCTATCTATTTCTATTCCATACATTTCTTTGTAAAAGTTTGACAAAAAATCCCACTTATCTACAAAGTTGTATTCAAAATCTGCAATTCTCAAACCTATTCTGTGCACTTTATCCGCATATGCAGGTCCTATACCTTTTTTCGTTGTCCCAACTGCACTTTTTCCTTTTATCTCTTCTATTTTTTTATCCAATAACTTGTGATGTGGTAAGACTACATGTGTCAAATCAGAAATATACAATTTTGGTTCTTTTCCATTTTTCTCTTTATATTCTTCAATTTCTTTCACAAGTTGTTCAATATCAAGTACCACACCATTTGAAATAATTGCACCAACATCGTATTTTAAGTGTATTGATGGAAGTAAATGATGTATCATTTTAAAATTTTCATATTCCACAGTATGTCCCGCGTTACTTCCTCCACTATACCTTACAACAAAATCATAACCTTTTGAAAAAAAAGTCGTCACCTTTCCCTTTCCTTCATCCCCCCACTGCAAACCAAAAAGCACACTTTTCAAATTAATTCACCTCACTTAAAAGTTTTCTATGCTCGAAAATTTATCACTCTTTGTGTTTTCTATATTTGACAGTCTTTTAAATACCTTTGATCTTATAAGCTCAAGTTTTTTTATACTAGTATTAAAAATCTTAGCGATTGAATACATTTCCATATTTAAATTAACCACGATATTTTCCTTACCATGAAAATACATCCCCCTTTTCAAAGAAAGCATTTCTATATTTGAATGAGTCACTACAACTCTTGAAAAATCACTTGCATTAAAACTTTGAGATGAGAGAGAAAAAATATCCATATTAGTTAATCCTTCCGCCATAAAAGTGTTGTTGTTTAACTTGTTAATAATTACCTTTCTTGTGTTTGCAATATTTAAATTAGTAATCGTAGAATTTTCCAATACCAACAATCCTACATGTTCTACATTTAACCTGTCTACTGTTGAATCCTTAATAACCACTAAATTTGTTTTGCTTAAATTTAATATTGGTAAATTTATGTCTTTTAGAAAAACCAATTTTCCACCATTTGATGAAACTTCACCTTTATACTCCCTTCCTTCAAGATAAAATGTTCCATTTTCTTCAACTTCAAATTTCAAGTTTCCCGTAAACTTAACATTCTTTGGAACATACACTGTACCCTTTACAACTATATTTCCAACACCTATAGTTTTTAATTCAACGTTCTTCTCAAGAAGCAAAACAGATTTTTCCGGAACAAGAATTTTTCCCACAATCTTGTAAGGAGATTTTGAACTCAAAAGTATATTCTTATCAAATATTCCAGATATAGGAGTTTTTGAATCAAGCGGTGTAATATTTTCTACACTGGGAGGAATGTAGATAAAATTTCCTACATTTCCCGCATCATCCATACCACAGACAACCATGGGATTAACATCATACCTCTTAACCGTTTTTTCAAGTTTTCTTTCAAAAAAATTCAATCTACTATTATAATCTACTTCATATACCGGAGTTTTAAATATTACAAGGTTTGGATCTCTTATTGAAAAATTCACTAAAGTAGGAGGAACCGTATCAACTATGATCTTAAACAAGAATTCTTGATAACTTCCCACCAATCTCAACGAGTGTGCCCCATCCTCAAAATCAAGCCCACTAATCCTATTTTCGGTTATTGGAATTCCATCAAAAAAACCTAGTAGTCCCTCAAATTCAATATAAACATCTTCTTTTCCTATATACCGAGGGATGCTTAACGAAAACATACTCAAAGATATAAATAAAATGACTAGTATCGTTTTTTTCACATTATACCTCCAAACTTTCCCCTGGTCTTAATACTACACAATTTACATTTAATTTCTCAACTTCCAATTTAAATCTATCCACATCAGCTTTTATCACATCCCAGGTGTTATAATGCATAGGTATTACCATCTTTGGTTGTATAAACTCTACAGCTTTTACGGCATCATCTACATCCATAACAAAATTTCCACCAATTGGCAAAAGTGCAATATCCACACCCTTTAAAAGTTCCATATCCTTAGTAAGCCCTGTATCTCCCGCATGGTATATAGATTTCTCACCATATATTACAAATCCACCCGGATTACCCCCATATATGATGTCATGCCCTTCTATTATTCCAGAACCGTGAAGTGCAGGAGTCATCTTTAACTTTCCAAATTCAAAATTTGTTGCCCCTCCAATATGCATTGGATGTACTTTTTTCACACCTTTTGATTGTAGATAACTACATATTTCAAAATTTGAAATAACTGTGGCATTGAATTCTTCGGAAAGCTCTACAGTATCACCTATATGATCCCCATGTCCGTGAGTTACTAATATATAATCAATCTTTGGTAACGAAAAATTTTTTGGAAAAGATGGATTCCCTGTAATAAATGGATCAATTAAAATATTCTTCTTATTAGTTTCCAACAAAAAAACCGCATGACCCAAAAAGGTGACTCTCATATTTTCGCCCTCCTTTTTACTCTTCAACATTTAAAATTATACTCTAAAATAACTTTAAGTTGCAAGAGATTTTTTATTAATTTCGTGATAAAATCAATTAGGGGGTGAAAAAGTGAAGTTAGATCTACTTTTTGCCGAAATAGGATCAACAACAACAGTGGTTACGGCATTTCACAATTTAGACGGTAATGTAAAAATTGTAGGACAAGGTGAACACTGGACAACTGTCAATGAAGGTGATGTAACAATAGGTATTGAAAGGGCAATTGGAAAATTAAAAGAAAAAATCGGTGAAAAAAAACTAACTTGGGATAAATTTGCAGCATCTAGCAGTGCTGCAGGGGGATTGAAAATGACTGTACACGGTCTTGTGTATGACATGACCGTGCGTGCCGCACGAGAAGCTGCATTAGGTGCAGGCGCAGTTATTAAATACATTACGGCGGGAAAAATGGATGACTTTCACATACAAAAAATTAAAGAAATCCAACCAAAACTCATACTTCTTGCAGGTGGTGTAGATTACGGTGAAAAGGAAACGGTGATCCACAATGCAAAAGTTCTATCAAAATTGGATTTAGATATCCCAATAATTTACGCGGGGAATGTTGCAGTTGCAGAACAGGTGGAATATATACTTAAGAATTCTGGAAAAACTGTTTTTATTACGGAAAATGTATATCCAAAAATTGACCAACTCAATGTAGAACCTACAAGGAATATAATAAAGGAAATATTCGCCCAACACATCACCAAAGCCCCGGGAATGGAAAAAATATATGAAATTGTAGATTACAATATCCACACAACACCTGGTGCTGTTATGAGAACTACCCAACTTCTTTCTGAAATTTACGAAGATGTCCTTACCATAGATATTGGTGGCGCAACAACCGATGTAGATTCAGTAACAGAGGGAAGTAACGAAATACAGGAATTAATGATAGCACCAGAACCAAAGGCAAAACGCACTGTAGAAGGTGATTTAGGCTTATTCGTAAACGCGCACAATGTAATCAACCTTATAGGCGAAGAAAATTTAAGACTTGAATTTCCAAATTTGTCCGAATTAAAAACAAGAATATCTCCATATCCAAAAACAGATGAAGATGAAAAATTTATCGCAAAACTTGCACTGTATTGTTTTCAACAAGGCATCAGAAGACACGTGGGAATTAAAAAACATATATACACACCACTTGGAAGAAAAGTCATAGCCGAAGGAAAAGATTTAACAGCTATTAAGTATTTATTTGGTACAGGTGGATTTTTAAGCCGCTCAAAATATGCACCACAAGTTTTAAAGTCTATAAATAATCTCTCTAAGTTACATCCGATGGATCTTTTACCACAAAATAAAGTAAAGATATTTAGGGATAAATATTATATATTTGCAGCTATCGGTGTAATATCTACGGAAATAGATAAAGACTTTGGAAAGAAGATCCTAGAAAAAGATATAGAAGAGATTGGAGGTTAAACAATGTATGAAAATGAAAAAGTATTAGTTATCCCAACCAAAGAAGTAGAGAAATTATGTAACAAAAAAACAGGTCTAATTAAAGTCCCAGAATATGATATAATTTCAATAATAAAAGAATATGGTAAATTCGTAGATAGAAATACTGCAGAAAACGATGAAACAATTAGACAAGTAATTCCATATATAATTTTAATGGAAAACAACAAATTTCTCCTCTTTAAAAGAACTACTGCCCAAGGGGAAAAAAGATTACACAATAAAGTTACAATAGGTGTTGGAGGACATATAAATACAGAAGACTCTGTAGAACCTATTGAGGCATTAAAAAAAGGAATGATAAGGGAAATAAACGAAGAAGTTGATGTTGAAATCAAAAATATAGAGTATCTAGGATTAATCAATGTAACTGACAATCCGGTAAGCAGAGTACACGTAGGACTTTGCTATATTGCAAATGTTAAGTATTTTGGTTTAAAGGAAAAGGAAAAATTCATTGAAATATTTTCAGATAATCCAGGCAGATATTTTGAGGAGATGGAAGGATGGAGCAAAGTAGTGGTGCAATCGTTAGATCATATGCAAAAATAAATCTCTTCCTTGATGTCATAAAAAAACGCAGTGATGGATACCATGAGATTTTATCTCTATTTCAAAATATATCCCTTTATGATCGCTTAATAATAACAAAAATCGATAGAGGACTTGAAATAAAATCAAATGTTGATATAGAAAACAATATATTGTACAAAACTTGGGATATTTTTTGCTCAAAATTTAAAGAACCAGAATTTGGCCTTAGAATAACTCTCGAAAAAAATATCCCCATGCAAGCAGGATTAGGTGGTGGAAGCTCAAACGCAGCGGCTTTGTTGTTTTATTTATCTGATCAAATGGGAATTCACAAAAAACAGATATTAAACATAGCCTCAGAAATAGGAAGTGATGTTCCATTTTTTCTTTTTGGCGGAACGGCTATAGTAAAAGGGAAAGGCGAAATAATTGAACCTTTAGATCCATTAACTGGTTATAAAGTGAATATAATTACATCCAACGGTATTTCCACAAAAAAAGCATATCAAAGCTTAAATCCCACTTTATTTGGTAAGGCGCCATGTTCACCATACATACTTTATGAAGCGTATAAAAATAGAAATATAACCGAAATAAAAAGATGTACATACAATATATTCGAAAAAATAGTGACGAAAGCCAATAAAGAAATTTCACAAAATCTAAAAAAACTAAAAAAAACTTCTTTAATATCTGCACTAACAGGTAGTGGTAGTGCAGTATACGGTATCTCATTTAAAGAAGGTGAATTTAAATTTATTCCAAGGGGGATTGAATATGAAAAAGTTAAGCTATAAAGATTTAACTTTAAAAAATTCTGTATTCCCAAGAGTAAATTCTTCGAAAAATATAAGCCCATGCGAAACATTTATTGGACGAGAAGATGCATTTAAAGCTATGCAATTTGGTCTTTCTATGAAACAAAAGGGATATAATATATTCATAGTAGGTCCAAGTGGCACTGGAAGGAAATCTTTTGCCATTTCATTTGCAAAAAAATTTTCCAAGAAAAAGAAAAATTACCACGATTTGGTCTATACCATTGATTTAGATGAAGCGTACGCTGCAAAAGCCATAATACTTCCACCAGGTGAAGGAAAGAAACTAAAGGAAAAGTTAGAAAACATCTCGGAAGACATATTCAAAAACATCCAAAAAACATTTGAAAGTGAAGAATACGAAGAAAAAAAGAAAGAGTTAGAAATGGAATATGAAGAAAAAAAAGAGCAAATTTTAAGTGAACTCTCCAAAAAAGCAGTAAGATTGGGATTTGTAGTAAAACTTACTCCCACGGGCATCGTTTATGCTCCCCAAATGGATGGAAAACCATTATCCCCAGAACAATTTGAACAACTACCTGAAGATATAAAAAGAAATTACGAAGAAAACGCAAAAAAACTGGACCACTTAATCTCAGGAGTGATATATCAATTAAGAAAAATCGACACTGAGTATAGAGAAAAATTCAACGATTTGGACAAATATGCAACTTTATTCTCCATTGATTCACTCTTTGAAGAACTTAAAGAAGAATTCAAATACTCTGAAAAACTTTTAAATCACTTTGAAAAATTGAAAAATCATATAGTGAAACAAAGCGTTAAAATCAAAAACTTTGAAGAATGGAAGGGATATATAAAACACATCCTAACCGTAAACTTAATTGTGGACAACTCAAATTTAAGCAGTGCTCCTGTTGTTTTCGAAAATAATCCCACTTATCCAAACTTATTTGGTAAAGTAGAATACATATCAAAATCCGGAGTGTTATACACAGATTTTTCAATGATTAGGAGTGGTGCTATTCACAGGGCAAATGGTGGGTATTTAATTCTAAATGCCGAAGATATACTTAAATTTCCATACGTTTGGGATAAGTTGAAAAAAACACTAATTTCCCAAAAAATTACCATTGAAAATATAGATAGTGCGTATGGAATAAACCCTACAATAACATTAAAACCTGAACCAATTAATTTAGACTTAAAGGTAATAATAATTGGAACACCAGAGTTATATTACATACTCTACGAATATGATGAGGATTTTAAAAAATTATTTAAGGTTAAAGTTGAGTTTGATTGGGAAATGAACGCAACAAAAGAAAATATAAAACAATATTATTCTTTCATATCAAGCGTAGTTGAAAATAACGAACTTAACCCTTTAAATTCAAAAGCTTTAAAAAGGGTAATATGGTATTCAATGAGACTTTCGGAAAACAAAGATAAACTTTCCATGAAAATGGGAGAAATATCAAGCCTCATAATAGAATCGGATTACTATTCAAAACTACGGAATGCAGATACAATAACAGAAGAAGATATCCTCAATGCAATAAAAAATAGGGAAAATAGAGTTCGATTGATCATGGATAAATATGATGAAGCACTCAAAAAATACGAAATAATGATAGAAACCCAAGGAAAAGTTGTGGGGCAAATAAACGGACTTACAGTAAGTCACTTTGGAGATTTTTCATTTGGTATGCCTGTAAAAATAACCGCCAAAGCATATGTGGGAAATACCGGAATAATCGATATTCAAAGGGAATCAGATTTAAGTGGTAATATACACAGCAAAGCGGTATTAACTCTAATGGGGTACTTAGGTAGTAAATATGCAACTGAATTTTCATTATCACTTGGAATATCTATAAGTTTTGAACAAGTATACGGTGTAGTTGAAGGAGATAGCGCCTCTCTTGCGGAAACTATAGCCATAATATCTGCAATATCTAATATTCCAATTAAACAATCTATAGCAGTAACCGGATCAATTAACCAACACGGTGTAGTCCAACCTATAGGTGGTGCTATAGAAAAAATCGAAGGATTTTATAGATTATGTAAACATAGGGGACTTGATGGTACCCATGGGGTAATAATTCCAATGGCAAATGTAAGAAATCTAATATTAAAAGATGAAATATTGGAAGACGTAAAAAATGGACTTTTCAACATTTGGGCTGTATCTAATGTTGATGAAGCAATTAAAATTTTAATGGATAAACCTGCCGGAAAACTAAACGAAAAAGGTAGATATCCAAAAGGTTCCGTTAATTACTATGTTAGCGAAAAATTAAGAAAAATCCATGAACATCTAGAAGGAAAAAAGAGCAGGAGGTAATACAATGAGAATACTAAGTGGTATGAGACCAACTGGAAAATTACACATTGGCCATCTTTTTGGTGCACTCCAATCATGGGTTAACCTTCAAAAAGAACATGAATCCTTTTATTTTGTAGCAGATTGGCATGCATTAACTACCCATTACAACGATACTGATGAAATAATTAAAAATTCCATTGAACTTGTCAAATCCTACCTTGCAGTGGGAATTGATCCAAACAAATCCACAATATTTATACAATCGGAAATAAAAGAACACGCAGAATTGACACTATTATTTTCGATGTTTGTTCCCGTTTCACGACTTGAAAGGGTTCCAACTTACAAAGAAATCAAGCAACAACTAAAAGATAGAGATTTATCAAATGCAGGATTTTTAATCTATCCAGTTTTGCAGGCTTCAGATATACTCATTTACATGGCAGAAGGTGTACCTGTTGGTGAAGATCAAGTCTATCACATAGAACTTACAAGAGAAATTGCAAGAAAATTTAATTACCTTTATAAAGAAGTCTTTCCAGAACCAAAACCAATACTTTCAAAGGTCCCAAAACTACTTGGCACAGATGGCAGGAAGATGAGTAAAAGCTATGGAAATACCATACCTCTAATTACAAATGAAAATACACTCAAAAAGATGGTAATGCCCATGATCACAGATCCCGCAAGAAAAAGAAGAACAGATCCGGGAAATCCAGAAAAATGTCCCGTATGGGATTATCACAAAGCCTTTGGAATTAACAGTGAAGATGAAGCTTGGGTAAAAGACGGTTGTACAAATGCAAAAATTGGATGTGTAGATTGTAAAAAATTGCTACTAAAAAATATGAAAGAAAAATTGGAACCCATCTGGGAAAAATACAACTTGCTAACAGATAATTATGTTAAAGATGTCATCGTAGATGGAAATAAAAAAGCAAAAAAGATCGCACAAGAAACCATGGAAAAAGTAAGAAGTGCTATGAACCTTGATTATTCTTTTTTGAAAGGCACAAGGTGATTCTATGAATACTTGGCTTCAAAATTATTGGGATAAAAGTTTGCTTTCAATTATTACAATTATAATATCGTATATTTTGTATAAATATCTGATAAAATTAATATACAAATCAATAAAAGCGTTTGGTAAGGAAATCAAAGCCCCAAAAACTGTTCAATTTTTTATCGGAATAATCATCGCAGTTTTTGCAATTTTGATAATTCTAAGCATTTTTGATATTGATCTATTACCATACATTACAGGACTTGGAATCTCAGGAATAATTGTAGGTCTTGCACTTCAAGAACCACTCACAAATTTTATCTCTGGAATACTTGTTATGACCACTCGAAAATTATTCGAAGGTGAAGTAGTAGACATAAATGGAATAACTGGAATAGTTGACGAGATAAAAATAAACCACAGTTATTTAAAAACCTTTGATGGAAAATTGGTGTTACTTCCAAATAAAAGCGTTTGGAGTGGAACTGTAACTAAATACTGGCCCTCTACGGTAAGACGTGTAAATATGGATGTTGGAGTATCATACGGTAGTAACCTCGAAGTAGCGCTTAAACTGATTAAAAAAGCAATAGATGAAGAACCACTCGTTGTAAAGGAAAATGTAAATAACTTTATAGCCTTCAAACAATTTGGAACAAGTTCCATAGATTTTACAGTATACTTTTGGGTTGAAAGAAATTCCTACTTTGAAGCAATAAATGCCCTTGCAATAAGAATAAAGCAAATATTCGATGAAAATAAAATAGAAATTCCATTTACACAGATAGACGTTCATATGAAATAACTTTTTTAAATTCACAAACTTTATGGTAAAATTATTATGTTAATCAAAGATAACAATTGCAGGAGGTGGGCTTTATGTTTAAAAATCTTTCAATTAAATCAAAGTTGTGGTTGCTTATTATTCTTTCTTCTGTGATACCTTTAGTCGTTGTTTCAACTTTTGCAATCTTTCATGCTTTTCAATTGGGAAAGGATATGGGAAACAATGCACTACTAGCCATTGCCCGAAATGGTTCAAGTAATTTAGACAATTTTCTAAGTGGTTATATAAATCTCATTGATTTTCTCTCAACAGATGCAAATGTAGTAGGCGCATATGAAAACAAGCATGATGAAAGAACATGGATGCTTAAAACATTTGAAAATATAAAAAACAAATACAAAGACATAATCTTTGTTTATCTTGGGCTTTCAAATAAAAAATTCCTTATTATCCCCGAAAGTGATCTGCCACCTGACTATGATCCAACTGCAAGACCATGGTACAAAGATGCTGTAAAAAACAAAGGTAAAGTAATAATAACAGAACCATATAACGACGCTTCAACAGGAGACATAGTTATCACAGTTGCAAAGACAGTGGAATTAAATGGGAAAATAACAGGTGTTGTTGCTTTAGATTTTAAAGCATCAGAACTTACAAAAAAATTACTGTCTGCTAAACTTGGAAAAGGTGGTTATTCATATCTACTTTCCCCAACGGGAAAAACACTTTTACACTCCGATGAAAGTAAAATTGGCGAGGATGTATCAAACTTTGATTGGTTTAAAAAGATGAAAGACAAAAAGGAAGGAATAATTGAATACGAATATAAAGGTGTTAAAAGGGTAGTTGCATTTTCCAAAACAAACAATGGCTGGATTTTTGCATCTGCAGCACTAAAAAGTGAAGTAAATGACCATGCAACAAAAACTATGATATCTCTTTTTACCATTTCTTTAATTGCAATCGTATTTGCATTCTTATTTGGTACATTTACGGGAAATTCCATTGTTAAACCCCTTAGAAGCCTTGTAACAATCATAGAAAAAATCGGTCAAGGTGATTTAACTATGCGTTCCAATATCAAGTCTAATGATGAAATCGGACGTATTGCAACTGAACTAAACGAAACTCTAGATAATCTTTCTAGCTTAATCTCTCAAGTCGACCAAAATGCCATAAAATTAAATGAAACTTCTGAAAAACTTTCAAGACTTTCAGAAGAACAAGAAGCAGAAGTACAATCCTTTACTCAAAACATCGAAGAAATCAATTATGAAATTCAAAATGCTTCTTCTGCTATCGAAGAAACAACAAGTGGTGTTGAAGAGGTTGCAGCAAGTGCTCAAAACGTCTCCAAAACTTCTCAAGACCTTACCGAAAAGGCAAATGAGGTATCCAACGCAGCAAAGATTAGTGAAAAAGCATTGGATACAATAAACCAAATAATAAACAATATAAAGGAAAAATCATTATCTATGTCTGAAAAAGTAGATGACCTTGCAAATAATGCTACAAATATTGGTGAAATTGTTGAAACTATCTCAAGTATAGCAGAACAAACAAACTTACTTGCACTTAACGCTGCAATTGAAGCTGCAAGGGCTGGTGAAGCAGGTAAAGGGTTTGCCGTGGTTGCAGATGAAATAAGAAAACTTGCAGAAGAAAGTAAAATGGCAACTGATAAAATAACTTCCATATTGAAAAACATTCAAACAGGTTCTGAAAACGTAAGAAATGAAACAAATGATATGGTGGAAATTGTAACAAACGCAAGTAAAGAAAGTGAAAGCGCAACACTAAATCTTAGAGGAATATTAGGTCAAATTTCCGATATTTCCGGTATGATAGAAAATCTTGCCGCAATAGCCCAAGAGCAAAGTGCTGCAGCTGAAGAAATGGCAAGCGCAATGGATGTTGCAAGTAGAAATGTAACAAGTGTTGCAGAAAAAATGGATATGGTTGTTAACAGTGCAAAAATGCAACTTGAAAAAACCACTGAAGTCAAACTTGAAGGTGATAAACTTTCTGAAATTTCTCAACAACTCTACAATGAAGTACAAAAGTTTAAATTATAAAATAAATTCAAAATTCAAATCCTCCGCACAATGCGGAGGATTTTTAATTTTCCCCATTTTTTCCGATAATTATTAAGGAGGTGTTTAAAATGGATATCAAAAAAATAGGAGGATATGGATATATTCAAGGAATTAAAAGGGAACATATAGAAAAAATAAATAGAGAGAAGTTTAAACAATCAGATTTTTCCTCAGCACTTGAGATAAAAAAACTGTTAGAAGATTCAAAAAAATTACCAGAAGTAAGAGAAAAATTGGTTTTAGAATTAAAAGAAGCTATTAAAAACGGGACTTTTAAAATTGATGCCGAGAAAATTGCAAAATCTATTTTGGGAGGATAAAAATGAAAGAAACAATAAAAAAACAAACAGAATTAATTGAAAAAATTACCTCTTCATTTAAAAGCGCACAAACTGCGCTTATAAAAAAAGAAATACAAGATTTATCCAAGAACATAGCAATGGTTGAAGAATATTCCCTAGAATTTGAAAAATTAGAAGAATTATTATTAAAAGAACTCAATAATCTAGGATACTCTTCTATAACAAATTATATTAATTCAACAAATGATAAAGAGATGTCCATTTTACTTGCCACATTTATGGAAAAACTAAATGAACTTTCCATAGTTATGTCAAACTTTAAAGAAATGCTGGATTTTGAAAATAATTACTTTGATTTTGTCAAATCGTTATTTTCAAATACATCTCAAACATCTACGTATTCGAAGACTGGATACGAAAAAGTAAACTCTAGTTTTTTTAACAAATCATACTAGGGAGTGATTGAATGCCAGATATTAGCCTTTTCGGTGCTTTAAATACAGGACTTTTGGGTATTTATACAAGCAAACTTGCAATGAATGTTGTATCACATAATATAGCAAATGCAAATACACCTGGATTTTCAAGACAGGTACCTATTATTCGTACAATGCCACCCATTCCCGCAACTACTTTAACACAACCGTCTATACCATTACAGATCGGAACAGGCTCAAAAGTAAAAGACATCCAAAGGATTAGGGATAAATTTTTGGATATTCAATATAGACAGGTAAATAACAAATACAACTATTGGGACTCGATAACTTCAAATTTACATTTTGTCGAACAACTCTTTGCAGAACCAGGTGATTCTGGAATAAGATATTTATTTGATTCAATGTGGTCAGGTATGGAGGAAATAATAACTGATCCAACTAATAGTGCTGCGAAACGGGAACTTGTAAGTAGAGCTGAAGAATTTGTCAAAAACATAAAAGATTTATACTTACGATTAGAACAACTCAGAGAAGACTTAGACTTTGAAATTACCCAAAGAGTTGATCAAATAAATTCTATGGTAGAAAGACTTGCCGATATAAATTCAAAAGTACGTCTATCAATGGCACTAAAATCCACTCCCAATGACCTGTTGGACGAAAGAGATAGGATATTAGATGACCTTTCAAAGCTTGCAGATATTTACTACACAGAAGATGCCTCAGGACAAATCACGTTGAGGATAGGAGATCAAATAGTCCTTACGGGAAGTGATATCAATAAATTAAGAGCACTTGAAAGGCCATATGGAAAGGGTTTTAAAGAAATATTTGTAAGAAATTCAAAAGTTGATATACACGATGGAAGTCTAAAAGCAGCTATAGATTTGAGGGATAAAACGATAGTAAAGTACATGAACAGATTAGATGAATTTGTACTATATCTAACCGACAAATTCAATCTAATCCATAGAGATGGGTTCAACAAAGACGGTAGTGTAACTGGTCTAGACTTTTTCTCACAAATAGAAACAGATAACATTGAAAATTCCGTTTTATTTAGATTAGCTGGTACCAAGAGAGTTGAAGGTGGACCAATAAAATATATTTCAGGTATGTCAAATAGAAATAATGTAAGTGATATAACCACAAAACAATTCATTGATCAAGGTTCCATAGTATTTTTTGACGGTTTTACAAATGTTAGTGCTATATCTGTAAATGCCGGAGACACAATCCAAGACTTTATAAATTCCGTTTCTGCTTCTGGACTTTGGTTTTCATTTGAAACTGCAATGCACAACAGTGCAACATATTTACTCAGAATGGTTGGAAGCACAAATCTAAAAGATACTTTGGCACTAGATTTTAACGGAAATATGTTCAATACAATGGGATTTGACACAAAAGATGTCAATATATTCGTAATAAATCAATCTGATTTTAACGTTGAAAATGGTAATTACAAAATAAATATCAACGGTATCGAAGCCAACTTAAACATTACTTCAGGTTACACATTAAATGACCTTGCAAATGATTTAAACACAAACTTTTCCACCGAAATAAAGGCCTTTGTACACAACAATAAACTTTTAATACTTCCAACTAAAAACAATGAATTTAACCTAAATAGAATAGATTTGCAAGACCCCGATGGACTGTTCACACAGGCAAATATTCACATTGAAACGTACAAGGCATTGGACACAAGTAAAGAAACACTTGATAACATATTAGACAGAACAGATCCATTTAAAATAACTATAGGAGCAACTGAAATAGAAATTGATCCAACACAACTAACTCTAAAAGACTTTGTGAAAAAACTAAATGAATCGGGAACAGGAATTCTCTTTGATATAACACCACACAACAAGGTAGTAATTAGGGGTACAAGATCAATGAACTTTAAAATAGACAAAACTATTAAAGGACCAGAAGAATTATTTGTAAAATTGGGATTTATAGATCCAGATAGCGATCCTACAAATGATTGGAACGAAAAATATATATTTCTAAATCCTTTCGATGCTCCAAAAACACTTAGAGAGAAGTTTTCAAAGGCAGACACACTCTTTGTGGACAAAATAATAACAAATGAACCTTTTAGATTTGTGGAAAAACTAAAAGTGAATACAACTGTTTCTTCCAACCCTGAAACTATAGCCGTTGACTTTGGAATCATAGAAGATAATACAAATTGGGACGCAAAAGTATTCAATCCAACAGGTCAGGCAAATACCAAAATAATGGAAATGCTTTCTTCAATGAGATTTGAAAAAATACTAAACGATGGTCGAGAGAGTTTTGCAGAATATCTTGGGGGTATAGTTGCCGAAATGGGTGTGGAAGGTGAGACTGCAATGAAAATGAAAAACAATACAGATATAGTAATGAAAGACATAAGCAATGAACGTGAAAGGGTAAAAGGTGTCTCATTAGATGAAGAAATGGCAAATATGATTAAGTTTCAACATGCTTTTAACGCATCTGCTCGTGTTATGACAGCAGTAGATGAAATGATAGGTAGAGTGATTGACAGACTCGGTGTTGTAGGAAGATAGGAGGGGATTTAGATGAGAATAACAAATGGAATGATAAACGAAAGAACATTGTTTAATATACAAAAGAGTTTGTATAGAATTAGCAAATTACACGATAAATTATCATCTGGTAAAGAGGTATCATATCCAAGTGACGATGCAGTAGTTGCTACACGCTCTTCAAACATATCAAGTAGATTAAGAGAATTAAAGCAATTCAAAAGAAACGTTGAACACACTCAAAATTTTGTCAATATATATGATTCCACCATCCAAGAATTGACAAATGTCTACCATAGAATAAAAGAATTAATTGTAAGGGGTGCAAATGGAGTTAACGATGTAGCCGAAAGAGAGTCAATAGCAGAAGAATTAAAAGAGCTAAAAAACCATTTAGAAGATATAGCAAATACTCAATTGGGAGGAGAATACATATTTGGTGGTGCAAGATCAGATTTAAAACCCGTGGAAAATGGAAAGATCCAAACACCACCAGAGGCAAATGTTAAAAGAAAAGTAAACGCACTTGGATTTACCATTGAATACGGTATCACAGTATACGATGTTTTTAAGCTTGATACGGGAAAAGATGCATTTACCGTAATCGATGACGCAATAAATGCTTTAAAAGAGGGAAATTCAAAAAAACTTTCAAATATAACACTCAAAGAAGTAAATAAACTGGAAACATCAACAATGGATGTATTTGCACAGATAGGTGCAAACACAAGAACATTAGAATTAATAAGTACAAGGATAACGGATATCGATACATTCATGACAGAGTATCTCTCAAAAGAACAAGATGCAGATTTAACAAAGGTACTAACTGATCTTTCTATGCAACAATCTGTGCTGCAAGCCGCCTTAAAATCTGCAGCACAAGTATTACAAAAAACTTTGGTTGATTTTGTATGATAAAATTGCCACCATTTGACAAAAATTTTGGGAAAGAAATAAAAACAATAGATATAGAAGGTCATAAACCGACGCACGCGTCGGTTTTGTTGCTTTGGTATTCAAAACCTACAAAAAATGTTAAAAAAGTATGTGAACTTGGCTCTGGAACGGGTTTTGTCTCATTTGGATTAGAAAAATACTACAAATTAGAGGTATTGGGGCTAGAAATATTAAAAGAACTCTACGATAATGCATTAAAGGCTATTTACATAAACAAAGCGAAAAAAGTAAATTTTATGCATATTGATGTAAAAGATGTAAAAAAACACCTAAAAGCGGAATCATTCGACATGGTGGTGTTTAATCCCCCATTTCACTTTTCCTCCACATCAAATAAAATTATCAGGGAAAAATCCAGAAAAGGATCCCTAAGTATCCTTCAAGACTTTGTTGTTTCTGCTTCCTTTTTGTTAAAAAACAAAGGGCTATTTGTAACAGTTATTTCTCCATATGTTCTCCCTGTATTTATGAATCTCCTCACATCAAATAAATTAACACCTCAGCAAATGTGCATCGCATATGGGAAAAAAGCAGAATTAGTTTTAATACGTGGAAGAAAAAACGGTGGCAATCATCTTGAAATCGATCCACCTGTATTTTTGTATTAATTTTGTGATAAAATATATTTGAGGTTGAGACTATGAAAATCCTTACAATTTTATCGATTTTTTTGATTGTTTTTTACATATTTACGGTTATATTTTTCCCATTTATAGAATTTTTTGAATTAAAAATAATGGATTTATTTTATAGAACACGGGGTACAATAAAGATAAATCCAGATATCGTTATTGTAGGTATTGATGAATATTCCCTTACATCTCTTGAAGCGCAAAATGATGTATGGCCATGGTCTCGTTATCACTACGGCAAAGTAATTAAAAACATATTTAAAGCAGGTGCCAAGGTGGTTCTTTTTGATATATCCTTTACAGAAGAAGACGAAGTAAACCCAAAATATGACAACTATCTTGCAAGTATACTTTCGGTATATAGGAATGTAGTCCTGGGGAGTTACTTAATTAATGAAAAAGACACCTATAAAAAATACAACGAAGAAATCAAAAAAAAGCTTGAAAAAAATATAACTTACCTTAACTATACTTACAAAATGAAAAATTTCAAAAACCTTGACTACTTAACTCCCATTCAAATATATAAAGTAAGACCACCTATATTAAAATTCTCATCTCTTGTTCCATCCGCTACCTATGAGATAGGAGAAATAGATATAGACGGTGTTGTACGTAGTATTCCTTTATTTTTCAAAGAAAATTGGTCAATGGAAAGAGGACTATCCTCCGGGTTTCTTCCACATATGGATGTTCTAGCAGTTGGTCTTTACAAAAACTCAAATCTGAAAAACTTGATAGTTGACTTTAAAGAAAGAAAGGTAGAATTAAATAACCTAACCATTCCATTTGACTCAAATGGACTTTTTAGATTATTCTACTATGGTGATAAAATATTCCCTGAAATACCGTTTTACGATGTAGAAACGGGAAAGTTTGATCCAAAACTTTTTAAAGATAAGATAGTTATAATTGGTTATACCGCAACGGCTAAAGGTCTATACGATCTTAGAATAACACCTTTTTCAAACAACACACCTGGAGTATTCATTCATGCAACTGCAATACAAAATATGATTAATAAAGATACTTTAAATAGAATACCTATTTGGGGAAAGTTAGTTATTCTTATTTTTACACTAATATTTGTCTTATTATTCTCAAGATCTAAAAATATAAAGATAAATTTAATTTCATTCCTTTCAATCCCATTAATATTAATAATTTCCTACGTCTTTTTTCTCAACAAAATATACATAGATTGTTTTTATCCCATTGTTTCAAGCTTAATAATTTCAACCACAAGCATATCCAAAAACCTTATAAAGGAAAACAGGGAAAAGAAAAAAATGAAGGAGTATCTATACAGATATGTTCCAGACAGTGTTGCAGATTTTTTGGTAAAAAAAGGTAAAATAGAATTAGGAGGAGAAGAAAAAAATATAGTCGTACTTTTCTCAGATATAAAGGGATTCACTGCTTTATCAGAGAAATTGGAAGCATCAAAACTTGTCGAAATATTAAATAATTATCTTACCAAAATGAGTAATATAATTAGAAATAAATACCAAGGTACTATAGATAAATTTGTTGGTGATGCAATAATGGCTATATTTGGAGCACCTGTAGAATACGGGAATGAAGTAGAACGTGCTTTAAAATGCGCCCTTGACATGAGAAAAGAACTTGAAGCGTTTAACAAAGAATACAACCTTAATCTTGATAGTGGTATAGGTATCCATATAGGTCCTGCAATCGTGGGAAATATTGGTGCACCATTTAGAATGGATTACACTTCAATTGGAGATACGGTAAACACTTGTTCAAGGATAGAACACCTTACACGCGATGTCCCCGCTGGTATAATTGTTTCTGAAGATATATACAACCTTTCAAAAGAAAAGTTTGAATTTAAATATATAGGCCAATTTAAAGTAAAGGGAAAAAGTCTTCTGTTAAAAATATATGAGTTAAAGGGTGAAAAACATGAAACTTAAAAACATTTCTATAGATAACAAAGGTGAAAAAGGAAAAAAATTGCTTTTAAGGTTAAATATAAAAAAACATACAGTGGAATTTTACGAATCCATAGATATTGATGCTATTTACTTACTTTCAAATTATTTTGAAATTTTTGATCCAGAATTTATAACTCCAGTACTTCCAAAATTGCTAAATTCCAATAACTTAGATGAATCTTTAAAAATTCTTAAAGATTTTTGGCATCTTAAAGAATTAAAATTAACAGACAAGGTAAAGGAAATAAAGTTTGAAAACAACATATTTGAATATCCGCTTAAAAGTAAGGCCTCAGGGGAACTTGGTACATTGATATTTTATAGTGTAACTCCAGAATTTGTACTCAACTTCCTTTCAATATCAGATTCTATTACTTCAATACTCGAAGGATTAATAATCCAAAAAAGAATGTCCATTATTCTATCAGACACCATAGATGCTTTATCGGAAGCCCTAGCCAAAAGAAGAAACAAAAATCAAGAAAAAAATAAAAAAATAGAAAAAAATATAATCTCACTAGGAAAAAAATTTGGATTCAATATGGATTTGTTAAAACTTTGTGCAAAAATATACGACATAGGTATGATTGGCATACCGGATCAACAAGAAGATAGTGGAGAAAAACACGTAAAATACGGTTATGAAATATTAAGCAAAATAGAAGATATTCCAAAAGAATTGCTAGATGCAGTACTATTTCATCACGAAAAACTTGACGGAAGTGGTCCTTTAAAGGTGAAAGATGTACCGTTAATAGCACAGATTATCGGGATTGTAATTGAAGTCTTTGAAAATAATGTGCCAATTGAAAGTTTATCTGGAAAATATGATCCACGACTTTTAAAGGAGCTAAAACATGGATAAATTTATTCATTTGTTCCTTGGGCACTTATTTGGAGATTACGTTTTTCAAAACAAATGGATTGCAACTAAAAAGCCTAGAGAATTTAAAGTATTACTCATCCATATTTTAATCATCTTTTTAAGCCAAACATTTTTCTATCTTGGAAAAAATTTCAATTTAAAATCACTTTACTTGATAGGTATTCTATCTGTTATACATTTTTTTATAGACTTTATAAAATTTGTAAATAACAAAAAAAAGTTTTTCAGCTCACACAAATATTATTTGATAGATCAAATGATGCACATTCTATCGATTATAACAATCGCATTTTTTATACCATCCACTAGCTTTTTTATTCCAAAAAACATATCGGTAATCTTAAGTTCTTCTGTATTTAATGCCTATCTTCTAGGAATCTATTCTTTCTTCCTCAAAAATGATACCGCATACAAAAGAGATATTGAAGGTTATATAGTTAGAGGATTTTGTCCTGTAGTATATCTTTTTGGGCCTGTTTATTATTCTATATACACTCTAATTACAGGAGTGTATTCAATATACTTTCTAAAAAAACATCAAGTAATTTCATGGGCATTGTCAATAACCCTGACAATAGTATTTATGGAGGTGATGTTATGAAAAAAATAATTTTTCTATTACTATTTTTTTCCTCTCTTATGTTCTCAAAGCTAATCGTAATCCCAGATGCAACCCAAGTTTATACAGGTGGAGAAGTTGGGATAAAGATTTCTTCAGATGAAAAGGTATTTGTCGATTTTAATCTAGGAGGTTTTGACGATCCTGATATTATCTTCGATGGTACAGATAAAGATTACGTAAAATACATTGCTCCATTAGTTGAAGGAAGCGACACAATAATTTTTAAAACTTCAAAGGAAACTGCAACTCTAACAATATATTTTGTAGAAAAAAGAGAAGATTTAAAAACGGCTGTAGCAAAAGTCAGTAATTTTTCGGGAAATGTTGCAATAAAAAAGAAAGATATATGGGAAGCTATCACAAACAACACAATTATTGAAGAAGGCGATGAAATACTTACAATGGAAAATTCTTTTGTTGAAATATCTTTCCCAGACGGAAGCATTTCAAGAATACTTGAAAATTCTCAAGTTTTAGTGGAAAAACTACGATATGATGGTAAAGTAGATATTGTCCTAAACCTAAAAAAAGGAGAAAATTACAACATAATCCAAAAGTTTCTAACTTCTGGCTCAAACTTTAAGGTTAAAACATCCAGCGTTACAGCAGGTGTAAGAGGTACAAAATTTGCAGTAATTAATAAAGATGGAAAGATTAATATTACTACATTTGAAGGGACTGTGTTTGCATATTTTAAAAACGGAAAAATACTCCCCGTAAAAAGTGGATTCTCTGTTTCTTCATTCGCAAAACCTACAAAAAATACCATACCTGAAAGTGAATTTGAACCAAAAAAAGAAACTATTGAAAAACCAAAAGGTAAAGCAGAAAGCATCACCGAAAATGCGGAAATACCACCAATCTCAATTGAACCTGTGAATAAGAATAAAACAAATTATATGGTTTATTCTATTGCACCAGAATTTAACATTGGTTCTGTAACCCTTGGAATAGGTTTTACCGCATATTCCACAGAAGTAGGGGGAAATCTATATTATGGACTCCCATCTTCAAACCCAAGTACCAATATAATAAACGCATTTACATTGAATTCCGTTGCTTTTTCTTTGTTTGGAGCAAAATTTAGATATGGAAACATGATCCCAATTTCACTTGCAATGGGATTTACCACAAGAGATTTCTACAACTTCAGCGCAAAAACTTTTGATTTTGCGTACGAAAATGAAACAATGTATTTATTTATACACCTTCCATATGAACTTTCAAAGATTTATCCCATTGAATTTACAAATTCTGATTCAATCTTTATGGGAGAATTTGCCATAAAATTTGATCTTCCATTTATCGGCAAATCAAAACTAGGTATATCCACCGTATACGATAAAGATGCAAGTCCCATGTATGTTGAAAACAATTCCACTCCTATAACCTTGGCATACTCTTTCTTTGCCAAAAAAACACTAATCGATAACATAGACTTAGGTGTTGAACTTTCAATGGAAAAAGGAGAAAAAAGTACATATGGTGCGTTTGCGGGAATATACGGAAAACTAAGTTTGTTAAATATTACAGGAGGTTTCTATTATCATTTTAAAGACTTTATCCCGTACTACTTTAACCGAAATTATGCAAAATTAAAGTATAATAATAAACTTCCCGCTATGAATTCAAATGCGGCCTTTGGATATCTTTTTGGATTTGATTTCGATTCAAATTACGCTACAGGAAGATTCTATCTATACGGATTTGATCCAAAACTTGAGGGCGAGGGAAGGATAATAGTTCCTGCAATAGGTAAATTCAGTGGTCTATTTATATCAGCTTACTACTATGATCCCACACCATTTATCGATGGATTGTTAAGTAATGACACAAATTCATATATAAAAATAACATATCCATTAATTGGAGAGTCTTTTACCGGTGGAATACTATTTGAATGGAATGGCACCGAATGGGTTGAAAATGTAATCTTTGGAACTGAAATTGGGAGGTGATTACTTGTATGCACCATATTGGATAATAGGAATTGAATATAAAGATAGGTTTGTTGGTAAAAAAAGTAGATATACATATAAAATAAACAATATAGTATTCCATCTTTTGGGAAAAGATTTTAACGCAAGCGTTTTAAAGATATTATCTAACGAAGAAATAGAAAATATCAAAGTTTTAGACGATTTTGATAGAATACCATACATTGCTGCTAATTTAAATAGCAGTATAAGACTTTCTACGTTACTTAGAAATATCCAAGAAAAAATCTGCAATCTAATAGATGCAGAAGCAGCATCTGTATTACTTTACAAAGAAGATCACCTTGAATTTCTTTCCACTGTAGGAAAAGCAAGTGGAAAAATAGAAAGTATCCCCGTACCTATGGAATCAATAGCAGGTACTATATTTTTAAAAGAAAAAACGTTAGTATTTAACGATATTACTAAAGCTCCACACTTTAAAGGGGTAGATAAAGCGTCAAAATTCAAAACAGAGAATATAGTAGGAGCCCCCATATATTCTGGGGATAAAAAGGTCGGAGTGCTTGAGATATTAAATAAAAAAGATGGATTCTCGCAAAAAGACGCGGAAATCATAGAAAAATTTGCAAAGTTAATAGGAAAAAAACTGCTCAGTACATGGGAACTTGAAAAAATGAGTAATCTATTTAAAAGTATCATTCTATCATTTGTGACAATGATAGATAAAAGAGATAAATATACTCACACACATTCAAATAACGTTGCAAAAATTTCAAGATTAATAGGAGAAAAAATGGGGTTATCAGAAAACATCCTTGAACAACTCGAATATTCAGCAATTCTTCATGATGTTGGGAAAATAGGAATCCCCGATTCTATATTATTAAAGCAAGGAAATCTAACAGATGAAGAATATAAAATAATACAATCCCATACAATTATTGGAGCAGAAATTTTATCTAAAATCAGGTACACAAATAAAGATATAATTTCTGGTGCCCTTGAACATCACGAAAGATTGGATGGTTCAGGTTATCCTTGTGGAAAAAAAGATATAAGCTTATTTGGAAGAATTATAGCAATTGTAGATGTATACGATGCACTCACTGCCAAAAGACCGTATAAGGAGCCGTGGCCCAAAGAAAAAGTTATATCCATATTAAAAAAAGACAGTGAAAAAGGGAAATTTGACAAAAAAATTGTTAAAATACTAGAAGAAATAGCCCCTTAATAGGGGCTATTTTTTGGCTGGGAGGGGTGGATTCGAACCACCATTGGCGGATCCAGAGTCCGCAGTCCTGCCGTTAGACGACCTCCCAAAACCTATTTTATTTTATCATATTTAATGATAAAATCAAGATAAAAGGAGGGGAAATAATGAGCATTCTAAAAGTTCTAGGCCCCGTTATGGTTGGCCCATCAAGTTCCCATACATTAGGAGCACTAAAAATTGCAAGATTTACTTACAAATTGTTAAACGGAATCCCAGAAGAAGTCACATTTATACTACACGGTTCATTTTCAAAAACTCACAAAGGCCATGGCACCGACAGAGCTTTACTTGCTGGTATTATGGGATTTAAACAAGATGATCCACGAATAAAACATGCATTTGAAATTGCAAATGAAAAAAAATTAAAATATTCTTTTGCAATCGAAGACCTTGGAGATGTCCATCCAAATACCGTTAAAATAAAATGTCTAAAAGACAATATATTACATGAAATTGAAGGTTCTTCAATAGGTGGTGGAGACATAAAAATTACAAGTATAGATTCTGTTCCATGTAACCTTTCTTGGGATTTTGATACATTAATTATTGTAAATAAAGATGTGCCTAAAGCTCTGGAAAAAATTTTGGATACGATTAAAGTTAATGTCGCAAATCTTTATCTTAGAAGAATCAACGCACTCCTTGAAAGGGCATTGACAATTATTGAGTTAGATGAACCTATTAACAATATAAACGAAATAAAAGCACTTTCTTGGGTATACGAATGCTACTTTGTTAGGAGGGACGATTAATGAATACTTGGAATGAAATACTTGAAATGTCAAAAACTATGCCACTTCCAGACGTAATTTTAACTATCGAGATGCTAGAATATGGTACTGATCCACAAGAAACAAAAGAAAAAATAGGAAAAATTTTAAATGTAATTTTAGAGGAATCAAAGGAACAATTTGGGAAAAAACAAAAAACTTTAACGGGATTAACAGGAGACAATGCATATAAATTCAAAAATTACTCACCAAAGTTAATGGGAAAATTTAACTATATTGCCACAATAACAGCACTTTCTATATCTGAGAGTAATGCCTCTATGGGAAGAATCGCAGCATGCCCCACTGCTGGGGCTTCTGGAATTATCCCAGGAGTATTCTATGCTCTACACTTAACTTTTAAACCAGATTTTGAAAAATTACTTAACGCATTTATTGTAGCGGGCGGAATAGGAAACGTAATAGCTAGAAAAGCTACACTTTCTGGAGCGGCAGGCGGTTGCCAAGCGGAAATTGGAAGTGCAGCCGCAATGGCAGCAGGCGGTCTTTCCTATTTTTTCTCCGAAGATGAAAAAATAACCGGTAACGCAGCTGCATTAGCACTTAAATCATTAATGGGATTAGTCTGCGATCCAGTAGGAGGTTTCGTTGAAGTCCCTTGCGTAAAAAGAAATGGAAATATAGTAAACCTTGCAATTTCAAGCGCAGAATTAGCACTAAGCGGTATCAAAAGCGTTATACCTCTTGATGAAGTCGTCGAAGCAATGTACAAAGTTGGAAAAAGCCTTCCAGAAACACTCCGTGAAACAGGCGAAGGGGGAATCGCTGCAACAAAAACAGCAGCCACTTTATTGGAAAATATCTTCAAAAAATTTCATTAACAGTATTTATTTATAAATATTATATTTTTCCACAATCTTACAACAATTTACAACATATATTTTATATGTTAAAATTTTATATGATAAAAATTCAACAAATATTAAGAAAAAAAGGGGGGGTAGTATGAATGATACTAATTTAGAAAAATTAAAAAATTGGTTAAGAGAAGAAAGAACTATTCAAGAATTAAAAGCAACAGCTAAAAAATTGGGGTTAAAGGTAAAAAGAATGATGAAAAAAAAGGAAGTTACAAAACTTATTGAAAACTATATAATCCAAAATGAAAAGATTAAAACATTTGAAAGACCTTCCTCAGCAACCTCTGCAACACTCCAAGAAAAAAAAGAAACACAAGAACCAGAAATAGACCTTCCAAAGTCATACAATAAAAACAGACTTGTGTTAATGCCTGTAAACCCAAACTGGATCCATGCATATTGGGATTTTAACTACGAAACACTTGAAAATATTAAGAAACTTCCTAAAGAATACAAATTAGTTCTCAGAGTATACGATGTGACATTTATAGAATTTAACGGAAAAAATGCACACAGAACCTTTGAAATTAGACTTAATATAGATATGAGAAATTACTATATAAACGTTCCCATGCCTAATGCAGATTATCTTTCAGAGATAGGTTATATTACACCAGATGGTAGTTTTTACCCATTAATACGTTCCAACGTTTGTAAAACTCCACCAAATTCACCAAGTAATAGTACAAGAGAAAGGTGGCTAGACATAAGAAAGAAAAGAAAAATTGTTACTCCTTCCGAAGGTATATTGGTAAAAGAAGTGGAAACAATCCCTGGTTCTCTTTTTAAAAGTGAAAGTAAAAATGAATTGGTTTGGGAATTATTTAGTAGATTAAGAAGCGGAAGGGGGATGTAATTATGCCTAAAGGAAATATTGTATTAGTATTACACGCACACCTTCCATTTATTCATCACCCAGATCATGATTTTTTTCTTGAAGAAAATTGGCTCTTTGAAGCAATAACCGAAACATATATTCCGCTTTTAAGAATGTTTAGAAGGTTAGAAAAGGATAATATAAAATTTAATATTACAATGTCCATAACCCCACCTTTAATGGAAATGCTTGCCAATAAAGATTTACAAGAAAAGTACATAAAGAGAATGAACAAATTAATAGAACTTGCAGAAAAAGAAGTGGAAAGAACAAAAGACGAACACCCAAAAAAACACAAGATGGCAAAATTTTACTTAAATGATTTTAAGGAAATTCTTTACATATTTAAAGACGTATATAATGGTAACATTTTAAACGGTTTTAAAGAATTTTTAGAAAAAGATAGATTAGATATTATTACCTGTAATGCTACCCATGGTTTTTTACCATTTATGGAACAATATCCACAAGCTATAAGGGCCCAATTGGAACAATCTATAAAAACATATGAGAGACATCTTGGAAAACGTCCCAGGGGAATTTGGCTTGCCGAATCTGCGTACTTTTCAGGACTTGATAAATACCTTGCAGAATACGGCATAGAATATTTCTTTGTAGATTCTCATGGTTTTTGGTATGCCGATGAAAGACCAAAATATGGAGTGTATAGACCAGTAATTACTCCAAATAACGTATTTGTATTTGCAAGAGATCCAGAAAGCAGTGAACAAGTTTGGAGTGCAGAAATAGGTTATCCAGGAGATGGAAGATATAGGGAATTTTACAGAGATATAGGTTTTGATAGAGAGTTTGAATATATAAAATCATACATTGATCCAAGTGGTGTAAGAACAAATACTGGAATCAAATATCACAAAATAACAAGCAAAGATATTCAATTAAACCAAAAAGACTTTTACGATATTGATGAAGCAAAAGATGCGGCAAAAGGACACGCACTTGATTTTCTAAGAAAAAAAGAGTATCAATCTTCCAAACTTTTAAATTTGTTTAATGGTTTAGAACCTATAATAGTCGCACCATTTGATGCGGAACTATTTGGGCACTGGTGGTTTGAGGGTCCCATCTTTCTTGAAGAATTTATGAGATACTCATCTAAAAGTAAAACCATTAGGACACTAAAAGCAAAAGATGTTGTAGATATGATAGAAAAGATACAGATTGTTACACCAGCTACATCAACTTGGGGTGCTAATGGATATAACGAAGTATGGTTAAATGGAACAAATGATTGGATTTATCCCCATTTACACGAAGCAATTGAAAAAATGACAGAAGCCGCAAATCTTTATCCAAACCCGGAAAAAAATTCAAGAAAGATAAACCTAGCTTTAAATCAAATGGCAAGAGAATTAATGCTTGCACAATCAAGTGATTGGGCCTTTATTATGACTACACGAACAAGTGTAGAATACGCTGTTAACAGAACAAAAACACATTTGAAACGTTTTCTAGATTTGTATAACATGGTTATTAGTGGTAAAATAGATATGAGAAGACTTTCACATTACAGTTGGCTTGATGATATTTTTCCGGACATTGATTACACTATGTATTTAAAGGTTTAAAAATCTTTTTGTGAGGAGGGATAAAAGTGCCCGCAAAGTATTTTGAAATAAGATGGCACGCAAGAGCCGGTCAAGGTGCAAAGAGTGCTTCGCAAATGCTTGCTGAAGCTGCTCTTGAAATGGGAAAATACGTTCAGTCATTCCCAGAATACGGTGCTGAAAGAACTGGTGCGCCAATGAAAGCTTTCAATCGTGTTTCAGATGATCCTATCACGGTCCACAGCTCAGTTGACAACCCAGATGTTGTTATAATCATTGACGATACTATGCTTGGACAACCTATGCTAGTAGATGGGACGGATGAAAACACGGTCTTTATTGTAAATACAGTAAAGGACATAGAATACGTAAAAGAAAAATTAGACACAAAAGGAAAAGTATGCACAATTGCCGCAACAGATATAGCACTTGAAGAATTGAAAAGAGGTATACCAAATACTGTTATGCTCGGTGCAATCGCAAAAGTTACCGGGGTTATAACTATTGAAAGTGCGGAAAAAAGAATTAGAAAAACCTTCTCCAAAAAATTCTCAGAAGAATTGGTTGAAGCAAACGTTAGGGCATTACGCCGTGGATTTGAGGAGGTGAAATGCAATGGCTGAACTCAAAGGTTGGAAAGAAATACCAATTGGTGGTGTAATAGATAAACCGGCAACAGCTAAAGAATATCAAACAGGTACCTGGAGAGTTATTAGACCTGTCCATCAACCCGAAAATTGTATACACTGTATGATGTGTTGGCTTTATTGTCCTGATCAAGCAATAGTAATTGAGGTTGTTGACGGAAAGCCAAAAATGAAAGGTTACAATTATTACTACTGTAAAGGGTGCGGTCTTTGCGCCAATGTTTGTCCAAAGACAAATGATAAATTACCCGAAGAAAAAAGAGCTATTGTCATGAAACCTGAAACGGAATTTCAAGATTGAGGAGGTGTTTGATGTGCCAGAAGTAAAAAATAGACAAGCTGTGACTGGAGCACAAGCAGTTGCAAATGCAATGCGTCAAATAAATCCAGATGTGGTTGCAGCGTATCCTATTACTCCACAAACTCCAGTAGTTGAATATTTTGCACAATACGTAGCCGATGGGCTTGCAGATACCGAAATGATCCCCGTTGAAAGTGAACACAGTGCAATGAGTGCTGTTGTAGGTGCAGCTGCAGCAGGTGCAAGGGCTATGACAGCAACAGCAGCAAACGGTCTTGCACTAATGCACGAAATTGTATATATAGCTGCTTCATCTAGATTACCAATAGTAATGCCAGTTGCAAATAGGGCACTTTCTGGACCAATTAATATCCACTGTGATCACAGTGATGCTATGGCAGAAAGAGATTCTGGTTGGATTCAACTTTGGGCAGAAAATGCTCAAGAAGCATATGATTTTACAATAATGGCAATAAGACTTGCAGAACATGAAGATATAAGATTACCGGTAATGGTCAATTTCGATGGTTTTATTATTTCTCACGGCGTTGAAGTTGTTGATTTTCTAGATGACGAAGTAGTTAAAAAATTTGTTGGAGAACCAAAAGTAAAATATCCATTGCTTGATGTAGATAATCCTGTAACACATGGTCCATTAGATTTGTACGACTACTACTTTGAACACAAAAGACAACAAATCGAAGCAATGAAACACGTATACAAGGTGTTTAATAAAGTTGCTGAAGAATTTGCAAAAATTTCTGGAAGAAAATACAATATTTTGGATGCATATAAAGTAGAAGATGCAGAATACGTCATGATAGCACTTGGTTCTACTGCAGGAACAATTAAATATACTGTAGATTTATTAAGAGAAGAAGGTCATAAAGTAGGAGTAATTAAACCCCAAATATTTAGACCTTTCCCAAAAACAGAACTCCAAGGATTGTTAAACGGAAGAAAAGCAGTAATTGTACTTGATAGATCCGCTTCTTTTGGTGCAGAAGCACCTTTATACGAAGCAGTTAAAAGCTCTCTTTACGAATTAGCCGTTAAACCTCAATTGGGAAGTTATGTTTACGGACTTGGTGGTAGAGATATTAAGATAGAACACATTAGAAAGGCATTTGAAGATGCATTTGCTGGGAATTTAATTGCAGACGAAGAAAGATATCTAGGACTCAGAGAATGAGGAGGTGTAATGAATGGCTTTAAATATAATGCAACTTGCTGTAAAATTTGCAGATAAAAATCCAGGTATTACCCAAGGTCATAGGCTCTGTCCAGGTTGTGCTGCTCCAAATGTTGCGAAATTTGCTTTAATGACAGCAGAAGCATTGGGATATACCCCAGTAGTTGGATTTGCAACTGGATGTATGGAAGTTTCCACAACAATTTATCCTTATACTGCATGGAATATACCATATATACACAATGCATTTGAAAACGCTGCAGCAACTGTAAGTGGTGTCGAAACAGCATATAGGGCTTTGCTAAAAAGGGGAAGACTAGTTGATCCAAATAAAAAATATGCATTTTTCGCTTTTGGTGGAGACGGCGGAACATACGATATAGGACTCCAATCTCTCTCTGGTGCAGTGGAAAGAGGACACAAATTTATCTATATAGTATATGATAACGAAGGATATATGAACACAGGTAATCAAAGATCAGGGGCAACACCTCCAGGTTCACAAACTACCACTCAACCCGTAGGTAAAAAATTACCTGGTAAAATTCAACTAAAGAAAAATCTCGTTGAAATCATGGCTAGTCATGAAAATGTATACGTAGCTACAGTTTCTACATCTGAACCTATGGACTTCTTCAAAAAAATTGAAAAAGCACTTGAGTTTGATGGTCCATCATTTATTGCTGCAATGTCACCATGTGTAAGATTTTGGAGGGTAAATGACGATAAAGCTGTTGAAATATCCAAACTTGCGGTAGAAACTGGTTACTGGCCACTATATGAAGTTGAAAGAGGAGTATACAAAATCACCAAAAAGGTTAAAGAATTAAAACCCGTAAGGGAATTTTTGGAAAAACAGGGAAGATTTAGAAACTTACTTAAGAGACCAGATGCAGATGAAATTATAAATGAATTACAAGAATACATTACAAGAAGATGGGAAAGATTATTAGCACTTGAAGAAGCAACTAAGGATAAACCAATTAGATAATAATTATCTTTTAACAATCCAAGTAACCTCAAACAGGTTACTTGGATTTTTTATGATATAATCCAATAAAGGAGTGATAATATGAATGATTTATTCAACATTATTTTCCAGATTTTTTGGATGATTTTAATTCTCAGCACTCTCTCACCAGTATTTAAATCACTTTCATTAAATAACTCAAGAGAAGGGATAATTAGATTAATAGAGAAAAAAAGAAAAAGTAGAGTAATTACACTTATTCACAGGGAAGAGGCGGTAAATTTTTTTGGATTACCACTTAGAAGATATATAGACATAGAAGATTCCGAAGAAATTTTAAGGGCTATCAAAATGACACCAAAAGATATGCCAATAGATATTATCATCCATACTCCAGGCGGATTAGTTTTAGCAGCAGAACAAATAGCAAATGCCTTAAAAAAACATCAAGCAAAAGTTACTGCATTCGTACCACACTATGCCATGTCAGGTGGTACACTAATTGCTCTTTCTGCTGATGAAATAATTATGGATGAAAATGCCGTTTTAGGTCCTATTGATCCACAACTTGGCCAATATCCTGCAGCATCTATTTTATCAGTTGTAAAGAATAAAGATATCAATAAAATTGACGATCAAACCTTAATTTTAGCAGATGTTGCTGAAAAAGCGTTAAATCAAATGAAAGAATACGCAATTAATTTATTAAAGGAAAAATACCCAAACGCAGAAGAACTTGCTGATAAACTAGTAAGTGGTTATTGGACTCACGATTACCCAATAACAGTTGAAAAGGCAAAAGAATTGGGCTTAAAAATATCCACTAACATGCCAAAAGAAATATACATGTTAATGGATTTATACAAACAATCAGGAAAAAGAAGACCATCTGTAAATTACGTTCCTATTGATTACAAAGAATTAAGTAAAAAACAGAGGTGAAATTTTGGTAATTACTTTAATCTCATCATTCATTTTAACGTTAATTTCCATTCCATTTATTAGAAAAATAGCCTTTAAATATGGAATAGTCGATATTCCAGACAACAATTTAAAAAATCATGAAAAAGCAACTCCATATCTCGGTGGAATGGCCTTTGTTCTTTCTTTCATCTTAACAACTCCATTTAGTCTGTTTAGAAAACTATACGTTATTTCCCTTAGCATTTTAGGTTTATACGATGATTTAAAATCATTAAACCCTTTTTTTAGAATGTCATTTGAAATTTTTGTTGGACTACTTGTCTCTTTAAGATTTTTGACAAATCCAATTGAAATCGTAGTTGCCACTATTTTTTACGCATTTTTAGTAAATTCCATCAATATGATGGATGGAATGGATGGTATATGTGCGACAACTTCCGCAATCTCCACTTTAGGATTAATTTGGACCGTTGCCTATCCAAACGATAAATACTACCTTTTTGCATTACTTGGGACATTATCTGCCTTTCTTTTTTATAATTTTCCACCTGCAAAGATATTCATGGGAGACCTTGGAAGTTATACAATAGGTGGAATTTTAGGAATCTCAATAATTTCTTCTTTTTCCAAAAGCATTACACATACAATCGCTTCATTAATAATACTTGCTCCATTTTTTGTTGACACTTTTTCAAGTATATTTAGGAGGATTTTAAACGGAAAATCTCCTTTTTCAGGCGACAGAGGACACATATACGATAAAATATTTAAAGTAACTCAAGATAAAAGAAAAACTATATTATTAATGGCATTAATAAGTATAATATTTTGCTCATTAGGAATATATTATCTATATTCAAAGATAATTTCTCTAATTTTGACAATTATTCTCACAATAGCATTAATTTTAAGATTAAAACTTTTAACATATGAGGGATAAAATGAAAAAAAGAACTATACTAATCACGTTATTTATTTGGATCTTTGTTATATTTTATTTTTCATCACGCTCACCTGTTGAATCTTCAACTCAATCAAGTTTCGTAACAAAAATCCTAAAAAAAATTGATAGTATTATGGACTTTTCCAATACCAAAGTTTTTAGGAATATAGAAATATTTTTAAAAAAACTTTGGTTTAAAACACAATACGTTCCTGCAGAAATGCTGGTAAGAAAAACCGCACATTTTAGCTTGTATTTTATATTGGGAATAATTACATTTTTTACGTTTTATAACAAAGGAATATTAATATCAAGCATAATAGGAATTACATTTCCAAATCTTGTTGCAACACTAGACGAATATACTCAACAATATTACAAAAGAGGATCATCGCTAAATGATGTGTTAATAGATTTATCAGGAACAATAACTGGAGTAGTATTATCATTGACAATAGTGCTAATAATTAAATTAATTAAAAATAAAATACAATAAAAAAAGCAGGCGAAAGCCTGCGAAAAAAAAATA
>NZ_LBFC01000008.1 GCF_001990485.1 Thermosipho affectus
CCAGGATCAAACCCTCCATCTCTATCTCGGGCTAATCCTTATTATATTATCCGCAGAGCTGCTATCTATTTTTCAATGACCTTTCTTTTTTCACACAGCGATTACTATTTTACAGTATAATTGTGACATTCAAACTCACATTTAGTAAACAATATGAATACTACAAGAAACAACAATGTAAACTATACCACTTATTCAGGGGTTTTTACACAAAAAAACAACAAAAAAGCGGGAAAATTTCCCGCATATTGGTGGCGGCGATGGGACTCGAACCCATGACTCACTGATTATGAATCAGTTGCTCTAGCCACTGAGCTACGCCGCCGCATCTGTTATATTATCATAATTTGTTTTTTGTGTCAACCTTTTCTGTGGCATTTCAAATTAACAAAAAAAATAGTTTCACCTATTTTGCAAAACAAAATATGAAATATCTTTGATTTATAGCTCTTTTAAAATTTTAATCTTTATAAATAACGTAAAAACAACTTCCAGAGAATTTATCTCAGCACAAACATGTTTTATCGTCTACAAATAAAAAAAGGAGAACGCCAAGTCCTCCTTTTCTGGCTCCGGCGGAGGGACTCGAACCCCCAACCTAGTGGTTAACAGCCACCCGCTCTGCCTATTGAGCTACGCCGGAACTTCGCTATCGCTTATATATTGTACCATATTTTAGATTTTTGTCAATCATAGTATCTTATAATAACTTCCAGAAAAAAATATATCACATTTTTTACCGTTGTCAATAATTTTTCAGAGTTATCAACAAAACATCAACCGTGTCTCTTACTTTTTTTCATTTCATACATTTTCTTATCTACTTCTTTTAAAATTTCTCCAAAATTCTTTTGCTTGTTGTGCTTTACAATTCCATACGAAAAATCAATATCTGATTTTCGTTTTATCCTATCAACAACTTGTTTTGCGTTTTTTCCATTTACAAAGATTAAAAACTCGTCTCCTCCGTATCTTACAACTTTATCTTCTTTCCTTATACTTTTCTTACATAATTTTACAAATTTTTTCAATACTTTATCGCCATAATCATGTCCATATGTATCATTAAGTTTTTTAAAACCATCCAAATCTATAAATATTATAGAACAATCACCGTTAAAATTCATCTTGTTTAAGAAATTCCTGTTGTAAGCACCTGTTAATGGATCAAATAAAGAATTTCTAAGTGTCTCCTTCTTTTCTTTAACAAGTTTATCAAAAACTTCTCTAAATTTAAAATTTATAGTCAAAATTTCAGACAACAAATTAAACACGTATAATTCTTTAGATGTAAATGCATTTTTTCCACCTTTTTCAAACAACACCGCACCAAAAACCTCTTCTTCAAATTTTAAAGGCACACCATAAATGGAAACAATTCTATGTTTCCCAAACACTATTCTTTCATATCCTTTTGGAAGGACTAATCTTTCTGAATTTCTCACATACAACTTTTTACCAAAATCCATTATATATGAAACAATTGGCTTCTTTTTAGGCGGAACGACAAAATTCACCCTTTCTTCAAAACCTATATTTGCATAATGTATGTAAGTACTTCCATCACCTCTTCTAGTCGCTACAACGAGAGAGTCAATTATTTTCTGTCCTTTTAAAAAATCAAACAACTTTTTTGAAACTTCCGAAAGAGTTTTCCTATTTAAAATATCCGAAAAAATACTTTTTGGAATTTCATTTAAAGGCTTGATAATATCTTTTGCATACGAATATACATTGCTTGAAATATTTACCAAAAAAAGTATTGAATACCTCAAACCTTTGGACTTTATCCTGAAAAACTTCAAAAGAAATATCTGTCCACCAATTTCAATTTCTACCTCAAATTCTAATTTATCTTTATAGTAATTCTTCAAAACCATATCAAAAAATACTTCTAATTGCGAATATTTCTTTGAAAAAACTTTAATTTTATCTTCCGTAACATTTTTAAAATCAAAAAAATCCATATTATACATCTTAGCATAGTTTAATAGACTAGATGAAAAATATTTAAGTTTTCCCCCATGCCAAACTGCAACACCCATTTTTGAAGATTTACCATCAAATACCAAATTAACTAAATTTCTTAACTTTAATATATACATCAAAGAAAAAATCAAAAGAAGGCCTAAAATCACAACTAAACCCAAAACAAAATACATATTACCCCCTCCAAATCATACATTTCTAATATAAAACACAAAATATTTAAAATCAATTAAAAACAAATTATTTACAAAAACGTAACAACAAATCCCGAACCAAAAACAAATGTTATCAGTCTATATATGTGAGTGATAAAAAGAAAATAATTTTGGAGGTGGTTAAATTGAGATACTTGGACAATAAAATGCAAGAATTAGTCCAACAAGCAGCAGAAAACCTAACTCAAAAAAGGCAAAATCTTTTAAAACCAGAGCATGTGCTCTATGAAATTCTACAAGATGATGTAGTGCAGAAACTTATAAAAACACGTATAAATTTAGATGAAATACTGGATAGAATTGAAGAATTAATTGAAAGTCAATATGGCGTATACTACGGTTCTGGTTCTGGAGTTTACATGTCAAATGAACTTTCCAGAATCTTTGAACTCTCTAGAAAAGAGGCAAAATTGATCGGTTCAAGTAAAGTTTCACCTATTCATTTTCTTTTAGCACTGCTCAAGGATAACTCTACTCAAGCTGCTGCTATACTAAACAAATACGGGATCACATACGAAGAAGTATTAAAATCGGTGAAAGAACTTGTGGAAAATGGAGAATTAGATGAAGAAGGAAATGTACTTTCAAAATACACAGTGGATTTAACAAAACTTGCAAGAGAGGGTAAACTTTCACCTGTTATCGGTAGGGAAAAAGAAATTGAAAGAGTTATTGAAATTCTCTCTAGAAAAACAAAAAACAACCCCGTGCTCATAGGTGATCCAGGTGTCGGTAAAACTGCTATTGTTGAAGGTCTTGCACAAAAAATTGTTGAAGGAAAGGTCCCTGAAAAACTTAAAAATAAAAAGATATTAATGCTTGATCTTGGAAAAATGCTTGCGGGTAGTAAGTATCGTGGCGAATTTGAAGAAAGATTGAAAAAGGTAATGGAAGAAATAAATAAAATGAAAAACAATGTAATTCTCTTTATCGACGAACTTCATACAATAGTTGGAGCAGGTGCTGCAGAAGGTGCTATGGATGCATCCAACATGTTAAAACCTGCACTAGCCAGAGGAGAACTACATGCAATTGGTGCAACAACTTTAGAAGAATACAGAAAACACATAGAAAAGGACAAAGCCCTTGCCAGAAGATTTCAACCTGTATTAATTGAGGAACCTAGTGTAGAAGAAACTATAAAAATATTAAAAGGTTTAAAAGAAACATACGAAAAACACCACAACGTAAAAATAACGGATGAAGCTATAGAAGCCGCAGCAAAGTTATCCTCAAAATACATACAAGATAGATTTATGCCAGATAAAGCCATAGATTTGATTGACGAAGCTGCAGCAAAGATAAGTTTAAAGTCCGCCGATCCAAAAATTTCAGAACTAAAGGAAAAAATAAAATCTTTAAGTGAAAAAATCGATGAACTTACTATAAACTCCCAATACAAAGAAGCAGCTGAAATGAAACAACAAATGTATAAACTTCAAAATCAATATGAAGAACTCGAAAAGAAATACGGAACTGACAAAGTAACCGCCGACACAGTTGCAAAGGTTGTAGAATCATGGACTGGTATACCCGCAACTAAAATGATGGAATCGGAAAAAGAAAAGTTATTAAGATTTGAAGAACTTGTACATCAAAGAATGGTAGACCAAGAAGAAGCAGTCAAAGTTGTTGCAGATGCTATCAGAAAAGCAAGAGCAGGCATAAAGGATCCCAATAGACCAATTGGTACCTTCTTATTCTTAGGTCCAAGTGGTGTTGGTAAAACAGAACTTGCAAAGACCATTGCAGAACTCTTATTTGGTTCCGAAAATGCGCTCATTAGAATTGACATGAGTGAGTACATGGAAAAACACTCAGTTGCAAGACTCATTGGTGCACCTCCAGGATACGTAGGTTACGATCAAGGAGGACAATTAACAGAGCAAGTAAGAAGAAAACCATATAGCGTAATTCTTTTAGATGAAGTTGAAAAAGCACATCCAGAAGTATTTAACGTATTACTACAAGTCTTTGATGATGGTAGATTAACAGATGGAAAAGGCAACACAGTTGATTTTAGAAACACGATAATTATAATGACCAGTAACCTTGCAAGTGATAAGATATTGAGAAAGGTTGAAGCGGGAATAGAGTTTGAAAAGATAGAAGAATCTGTAAGGGAAGATTTAAAGCACTATTTTAGACCAGAATTCATAAACAGAATTGACCACGTTGTGATATTTAAACCACTTACAGAAAAGCATATGAAAGAAATAGTCGAAAAATTGATTTTAAGGCTTGAAAAGAGATTAAAAGAAAAAAGCCTAAAAATAAAACTAACAGATAACGCAAAAGCATACCTTGCAAAGAAAGGATATGATCCAGCCTTTGGAGCAAGACCACTAAGAAGATTAATAGAACGAGAAATTGAAACACCACTTTCAAAGAAAATTATAGCTGGAGAAATTAAAGAAGGAGATATAGTTTTAGTTGATGTAAACAACGGAATAATCTCAGTTGAAAAGGAAAAAGAACTTACAAAATAAGGGGCAAGTCGCCCCTTATTTTTTATTCTAAACTAAAACATAAAGACAACAAATCTAAAACCAATAGAACTTTGTTTTTTCACTCTAAAAAATGCTATAATATAATTGTATAGTGATTTTTTTCTCATAAAAGGAGGGGAAAACATGAAGAGATACGTATGTAGTGTATGT